>JAYVWQ010000509.1:0-16175 GCA_043785945.1 Akkermansia sp. | reverse complement strand
CTGCCGTCGTTGAAGTAATGTTGCGCCACGCTCTTTTGCGTCTCGACGATGTTCGCCATGCCGTCGGCGAAAACATCCGCGTCCTGCGTCTCCGGCTTGAGCATCGCATCGGTGAAGATGCGATCCGGATGGTTAAACATGCGCCCGAAGTAGGTGCGGGCGAATCGCGCCGTGATGCGGTAGCCGAGCCGGCTGGCCAGCACGCGCTGGCCTTGGTGATCAAAGTCGCGGCATTTCTCCAGGTAGTTGTTTTTGATCAGGAACTTCGCGTCCCGTTCCTCCACGGTCATGCGCGCCAGAATTTCCGGCACGAGCAGACTCACGTCGTGGTCCATGCGCGCGTGCGGCCCTACATAGCCTGCGGCGGTGATGAATCCCTCGTTCCCCGTGAGCAGATAGCTCACCAGCGAGTCGTTGAGATCGATGATGGGCGGCAGCGCGTTGAACGGCCCCTTCGTCAGCGCGCCTTCGCTGCCCGCGCCCGTGGTGGAAGGCGACTTGCCGGTCATGGAGCAGATGAACTCCATGAACAGCTCCGGCAGTTCCATGAAGTGAATCGGGTTGTAGACCGCGAGCGAACGCACCTTCCCCTCGGGTGGGTTGTTGCGGCGCCCCGACACCACCACGTTCACGGGTTGGCGCACCGTCTGGCCGAGCGGTACGCGCCGTTGCAGGCGCATCGAAACTTCCGCCACGTAGGTGTCGCGCGGATGCATCAGGTCGGGACGGGGCTGGAGGTAGCGCGGGTTCTTGGTCGGCTTGCCGTCGATGACGCGCGGGTGCGAGGTCGCGACCAGATAGTTGGCCCCGCCTTGCTCCACGAAGTCACGGATGAGGCGCTGCACCGGTTCGGTGTACTGGCTGAACTCAATCACGTCCTCGAGCATCTGCCGCGCGGTCGCCACGTCGAGCGGCTCGTAGTTGGAAAAGAAATTTCCGCCGCGCGAGAAGTCCAGTTCCGCCTGCTTGTCGTAGCCGCGATGAATCGCGTCATCGGGCCGCTGGAACAATTTCGTCTCGCAGTTCTTGGTGAACTTCACCGCCGGGCTGGTGTACTGCGGGTTCAGTCCGGTCAGTTTTTCCGCCGGCACCACGACGCTGGCCGTGATGTCGTCCTCCATCTGGATTTTCGCCGCCGGATGATAATCCGTGCGCAGGCCGAAGGTGCGCCACGAACCGTCCGCCTCGTAGCCGACGCGCACATAGCTCGTGACCAGCTTGCGGCTCTCGAATCTCAGTTCGTTGCCCGGCACGCCATTGATCACATCGACGCTGAAGTGACTGAGCCAGTCGTCGCCCCACTCCGGTTTGTAGAAACGCTTCACCACGAAAAGCAGTTCCTTGGCGTGCTGCGGGATGCCGCGCAGCCAGGTGTTGTATTCCGCCGAGTATTCGCGCGAGGCGGGGGTGAGCAGCTTGATCACGGACCCAATGCTCCGCTCCGGGCTGAGGATGGAGCGCGAATCCTTCTTGTTCTTCGCCGGGTCGGTGAAGCGGTTGCGGTAGTCGCGTTTGATCAAATCAGCCACGAGCGCGAAATCCTTTTTGAAGTCCGCGACGAAGACCGGCCCCTGAATGATCGAGTCGCTGATCGACTTGGAAATCTCCGACTTGCCGCCGCCGCTCACCGTCGAGGGTTTGTGGCAGAACACGCCCTCGCCCACCGTGCCCACGAGCCGCCAGTTCTTCGAGCTGGCGATGCGCTCCATCTGGACCTTGTAGCCGGAGGGACGCACATAAACTTTTTCCGGCAGCAGCTTGATGCTCTGGAAGCCCTCGCCGTGCGGCCAGCTCACCTTCTGCGCGCGCAGGTCGAACTGCACATGCTCGCTCACGTAGATCACGTCCCGGTTCACCTTGTCGATGCCGTAGCCTTCGGGCTGCACGTCCATGAGTTCACCGTAGAGCCGCGTCACTTCCTCGAAGGAATAATCCAGCTTGGGCATGTGCTTGCGCCCGATCATTTCCTCGCCCAGATCGTAGCTCGGGAAGACCAGCGCGCCGCCCGCGTGCTCTTCCTCCGCCAGGCCGAAGAGATTCGCCGCGTAGCTGATCTGGGTTTTGACCTCCTTCTTGCAGTAGCCGAAATAGTTGTCCGCGATGATCGTCACGATCACGCCCCGTTCATCGCGCAAGGTGAGCTTGAAGGCGCTCCCGCCGTTGTAGAGTTCGTCCCCGTCCTTCCAGCACATGCCGTCGCTGCGCTGACGCTCCGTGGCGTGGTCCCAGTGCGGCAGACCCACCTCGCGCTTCTTCGCCCGGATGAGATGGGGGGCCAGAATCACGCAGCCCGTGTGGCCCGTCCAATGTTCCACGTCCAGCCCCGCGTCGTTCTCCGGCAGAAAGGGATCGCCGCCATTGCCGAAAATCGTTTCCACGAAATCGAGGTTGCTCACCAGATTCCCCGGCGCGAAGAACCGCGTCTCCATCCGCTTCTCCGCAATGAAGCCCGGCACCTCTGGGCAGACGATGGGCCGCAGCAACAGCGACACCCAGCAGCGCGCCTCACCGGAACGCGGAGCGCGGAGCGCGGAGTGTGGAGCAGAAGATGTTGTTCCGGCGGCTTCCCTATTCCGCGTTCCGCATTCCGCGTTCCGCGTTTCTTCCCCTGCCTGTGAGGCGGTGAAGGGAATCCGCATCGAATCCTCCGGCGGATTAAAGGCGCGCTGCAGCAACTCGGCGAAAGTGCGCTTGGGCACCGCGATTTTGTCATCCGGCACGGGCAGCCCGCCCTCCGTGACGTGGAAGACGCCCTGCGTGGTGCGCCGGTCGCTCTTGGGATTGTGCAGCACGCCCTGCTTCACGCGATACGAAGTGAGGATGTCCGAGGCAAACACATCCTGATCCGGCGGCAGGGACATGGCGCGGGCCACGCCCGCCAGGTCCAGCACGAAGGTGCGGCCCGGCAGCTTGGGCGCGAGACCCGTTTCGTAGAGATAATCGTCGAGGAAAGTCTGGATGCGCCAGTCGGCCGGGCAGAGGTAATTGGCCAGCAGCCGCTCCGTCTCGCGCTGATGCTGGAGGAGCGCGGACACCATCTCCTGAAACTCGCCGTCCTCCGCGCCCCGGGCCGTGGGGCACCCAAGGGCGGCCAGTTTCAGGTTGATGTATTGCCAGAGTTTTTTCTCGGCACCGGGAATCACAGGCGTCGCAGTCGTCACGGGCGGCGAGATTACCGGCGAGCAAACGCGAAGCAAGAGCGCGGGCGGGCGGGCGGGTGAAAAATTCTCATGCGCCCCATCGTTGGTTGGGAATTATGCCCGGTTCACCCGAATCAGTTGCCCGGCCAGCGAGTCCCGGCCCGCCACCGCCTGATGAATCCGCTCCGCCTGCGCCGTGAAATCCGCATCGAACGTGCAGACCATAATGCCCGCGTGCTGCGGCAGCGCCTGATCCGCCCGGCCTGTTTCCTGAATGGTGAGCACATCGTGGCCGAGGGTGCGCAGCGTCAGCACCACGGGCCGGGGAAAGTTTTCGTTGGAATAAAACCGCGCCATCACTCGGCCTCGTTCGCGGTGATCTGCCGGGAAATTTCCACCCCGTGCGAACGGACATAGGCCCACGCGTTGGCCACGTCCTCAGCGCGCAACGTGGGATAGGCGCGCAAAATGTCAGCTTCGGATACGCCCGCGCGACGGGCGGTTTCGAGCACCCAGACCGGGATGCGCGTGCGGACGATGCATGGCTCGCCTCCGCACACGCCGGGGCGGCTCTCGATGCCGGGGAACGCATCACCCAGATCGCGCGCGGCCCATTGCAAGAGCTGCGCTTTCTCGGCGCGGTTCAGCTTGGCGAACAGTTCCTCAGCGGTTTCCAGGGCGCTCATCGTGGCATAAATCTAGGGACAAGCGCCGAGGCCCGCAAGCCCCCTGCGCCGCCAAGGCGAAGCAAGCGCGCACACTACGGGCGGGGATAAAATGAATGACGAGTGGAAAGAACGTGGAAAGGCAACTTCTGTGGTGGAGGAGAAACTTGTCATGAGATTTTCAGGCCGATACCCTGCTTGCATGAAACCGGCTTGGGTAACGCTCACCACGATTCTGTATGGGATATTTCTCAGCACTACAGCACTGGCCGAGAGCCCCGACATAGAGCTTCAGCGACAAATCCGCCGTACGTGCGCGATTCTGCGATGGCGCATCATTGATGGTGAAGTCAAAGACTTGGCACCAACTTTTGGCCGTCTGACCAATTCTATTTGGGCAACCTCGTTCGGAGAATGGGAATTCATCTCGGCAAAGGTTGTTCAAGTGCTCGGCACCAATGGAATTCTCTTCGAGCGCATCCTTGATAAGCCTACGGATGATGAACGCTTTTTCCGGCTCCGAAATTATCCGGCGCAAAAGTTGATGGTAGATAACGTCCCCATTGCTTTCCTCGCTCACCGAGAAAAAGAGAATTTCTCGTACGAAGACACACGGGGGGCAAAGCGGACCATCCACTCCTACGATTACGGTGAAATTCCAACGGCGCTTGCGGTTTCAGAGTTTGAAGCCCGTGATCGTCAACGCGTCAATGAATTGCGGGCGGAGCGAGACCGGCAAATTGCTGAGGTAACGCGGCGGGAATCAAAACGAAAAGAAGAGATGCTAGTCCGCGTGCTTGCCCACCAGCACCAGCAAGCAAGTAACGGCTACGGGAGTTTCCAATACGAACTGGGGCGGCGATACCTTGCTGGCGACGGTGTTGGAATAAATCAGGCCCTTGCGATTCACTGGCTGAAGAGCGCATGCACCAACGGCCTGACAGAAGCCACGAATCTCCTGACAAAAATTCAATGAGTTCGGAAGTATGAGCCAAGAAGAAGCCAGCCCATTTGACCGCGATTCATTCCTGCGCGTCTTCCTCTTGAAAATGAAAACGGGTGAAATCCCAGAAGGAAGCGACATGGACGGATGGGATATGAGAGCAGTTCGAGCAGTCGCTGAATTAATCGGGGCCGGAATTATGGACGGACAGGTGGCCCGTGATGCCGGAAGCAGGTTGGCGACTGTGTACAACCTTCATTTCACGATGGCGACAGACAGTTACCTTTCTGAATTGAATGGCAAATCCTTGAGGGCAAAGGGTCTCAAAAGATTGAAGGCTTTCGGCGTGTGGATGTTGGTCAGCATCGGCGTGATTGTGGTTACGCTTCTTGGAGCTTATCTCCAAAAGAAATTTGGCCTCTCGAAGTGATCTTGAAGAACGTCGCAGAACTCTCACCTCTGTCTCATGGGGTTACATCAACTCCACGTGCCTCTAGGTCTCCGCCGTAAAAAGGCCCATTCCCCCGGCCCTCGAATTGAGAGCGCGGAAGCAGGCGGTCTGCCTTTTCTCCCTCGCTTCCGCGCGGCGTGGCGGGGAGGGCCGGTTTCCATGAACGAGAAAGCGGAGCCAACTCAGTCGCCCTTCCCCATCTTGCCGCTCGCCTTGGGGGAGCGCGGCGGCTATGAGTTGAACGATTCGTCGCTCAATACTTTATGAAAATTGCCCTGTTGTTTCGCACGCTGCTGGCCGGCCTCTTTCTGCCGCTCGCCGCTCTGGCCCAAATCACCGTCAGTGGCGTGGCTGACAAAATGACTTACAACAACACCGCCACGCTCACCGTCGTCACGCAGGCGGGCTTCAGCTACAGCGCGACCCTGAACTATCTGCCCATCGCCGTGGGTGCGGCGGTGGTGGTGAACAAGCCCGACTTTTACGAGCTGCGCGTCGATGCCACGAACCAGATCGGCGGCGCGGTAACGAGCCTCTATCGCCGGTTTATCGTGCTGGACAGCGCGCGCCTGGGCACAGAGTGGGGGCTGCCGGCCCACGTTCCATTTCCGGTGATTCAATCTTCCCCGAGCGAATTTATGGGCGCGCGCCTGCGGGTGCTGACGCCCACGAACTTTCCCTCCGGCTATGAAATTCCGGTCGTCGCTTGGGTGGTGGATGAGGGCAATCATGCCGTGCGTGCCAACGGCTGGCTCGCCGCTGGCGGGCAGAACTCGATGCAACTCAAGCGTGGCGTCGGCTCGGGTTTTCTGGCCTCGAACCAGCCGCCCGGTCTCTTGAACTACACGCCGTCCGTCGGCGGACTCTCGACCAACAAGCCCGTCAATCTCGAAGCGGGCACGGTCTGGACGAGCGTGGCGGGCACGCTCGGCGGCGTCACGACCTGGCCGGAGCAATCGCGCATCCGCGTGACGGGGAACCTCGCCATTCCCGCCGGCAGTTCCTTGAACATCGGGGCCGGCTCCATCGTGCTGCTCAACTCCGGCGTGAACATCACCAACGACGGGGCCGTGGTCATCAAAGGCAGCGTCGAGCAGCCCGTCATCTTCATGCCCAACTCGCGCGCCCAGCCGTGGGGCGGCTTCTTCATGCGCACCAGCAGCGGTTCGATCAATGCCACCGGCGCGATTTTCGTGGCCAGCGGCGCCGCCCAGTCCGGCGCACCGGGCCACCGGCCCGAGCAGTGTCTCTTCCTGGTGGACAATTCCCCCAGCATCGTGCTCTCGGATTCGGCGGCGATCTACTTGGCCGGACAGCTCGGCCATGCCTACGGCGGCGGCACCTTCACCTTCACGCGCTTCCTCATGCAGCGGGCCACGACCGGTGGCGAATACACCGGCGCGTCCTTCACGGTCAACGACAGCGCCTTCATTGAGTGCCCGGACGACTCGGTGAACTTCGTCGATGGCGACAATGACGCGCTCTATTTCGTGAGCGGTTCCCACTACTTCACCAACACGCTCATCGGCTGGACCAAGGATGATGGCATCGACAGCGGCGGCTCCGGCTCCGGCCCGCTCACCTACCAGTCGTGCTGGTTCGAGAGCACGTTCCATGAAGGAAATTCGTTGTCGGGCTACAAGAGCGTGCTCTCGCAGGGAACCGTTTATTTCGACTGCGGACAAGGTATCGAAGATGGTTACAACGCCCCGACCGGGCGATTGGACAACTGTTTTTTCTCAATGAACCAGTCTGGCATCCGGCACGGCGACAACTATCCCAGCATCGGAAATTATGACGGGCGCTTCCTCGCCACCAATTGCATTTCGATTTACAACCATCGCGACGTGTTTGGGTTCAACTGGAACAGTTCCGGCGGCTGGACGAACAGCTACGACCGCTTCTGGCCGAGCAATAATTTAGTCAGTGCGCTCGACACGAACTACCCGAACAACACGCTCTGGAATCCGGCCGCGGACGGCTGGCGGCTCGGCAGCCTCGGCGGCGTGGGGCGCGCGGGCGTCGGCTTCGGCAATCGCGGCACGGCGCTGGCCGGTTTCGCGGACGGCATTCCCGTCGGCCTGAGCCGCTTCTGCACGAATGAAGTCCGCGTGGATTATTCCATCGACGGCTCGGACGGCAGCCACACCAGCGGCACGCTGGTTTTCCCCGCCGGACTCACGCGCCGCTTCATCGCCGCCCCGACCAACCTGAATGGCGTGCTCCGCATCGCCCTGTTGAATCCGGTCAATGCCGACGTGACGGGCAGCGCCGCGCTGCTCTTCCAAAATTTGCCCCCCACCGCTAGCCCTGCGCTCTCGCCCTTCCAAGCGACGTGGAAGTATTGGGACGATGGCTCGGAACAGGGCACGGCCTGGCGCGGCACGAACTTCAATGACACCACCTGGAGCAATGGCGTGGCCCGGCTTGGTTTTGGCTCCGACCAGTTGCCGCTCGGTGCGACCCTCCGACGCTTCGTGCAAGTCGGCGGCGTGGACACCACGCGGCTGGTCACCAACTTTTATTTCCGGCGCGCGTTTCTGGCCGCGAATCCCGCCGCCTACACCAACCTGCAATTCCGCTACCAGCGCGACGACGGCTGCATCGTGTATCTGAACGGCAACGAAGCTTTCCGCAACAACATGCCGGCGGGCGTCGTCACCGCCATCACCCTCGCCAGCGCCACCGTCAGCGGCCCTGCCGCCGCGCTCACGTTTTACACCAACGTCTTGTCCGCCACGAATCTTTTGACTGGCACCAACTTCCTCGCCGTGGAAGTTCACCAAGCTTCCACCACTTCCAGCGACATCGGCTGGGAGATGGAAGTGAGCGGATTGCCGCTGCCGCCACCGCGCCTGGGACTGGCGCGTCTCGGCACGGATGTGGTGCTGTACTGGAGCGACGTGACCTTTGGATTGGAGGAAGCCTCGGACGTCACCGGCCCGTGGACGACCGTGCCCAATGGGTCCACGCCCACCGGAGTGCTGCCGGTGAACGGACAGCGATTCTATCGGCTGCGCCGTTGAGGCGCGCTGGGTCGCATTGAGTCGGTATGGCCGGTATGAGTGAAACACCATTTCTCCCTCCGTCGCCGCTGCGCCTCTCCGTGCTGGTGGGATGCTACGGCGGCTGGCCGGGGTATTCGATCCGCGCGGTGGAGAGCCTGATCAATCACTGCACCTCGCGGGAGCGGTTGGATATTTACGTGGGCTGCAATGAAAGCAGCCCGGAGATTCTGGCGGTCTTGCGCGCGCATCTGGACGCAGGCCGAATTAACGCGCTGGTGGAGAGCCGCAGGAACATCAACAAAGACCCGATGATGCGCGTCCTCTTGGAGCTGTGCGAAACGGAATACGTGCTCTGGCTGGACGATGATTCGCATGTCCTGCGGGGCTGGGATGAACATCTGCTCCGGTTCATCGAAACGCAGCAGCCCTTTGACGCCGCCGGGCATGTGTTTTTCATCTCGGACCGCTCCCCTGAGTATGTGGATTTTCTCCGCACCCGGCCCTGGTATGTGAGCCGGGAACGGGAGAAGGAACCCGTCTGGTTCGCCACCGGCGGCCTGTTTGCCGCACGCGCAGCCTGGCTGCGGCAGCATAACTTCCCGGACCGGGCGATGGTGAAAAAGCAGGATGACATCCTCCTCGGCGATCTGCTCCAGCAACAGGACGGCGTGCTCAAGGACTTCGCCACGGACCGGGGGTTGATGGATCGAATCCGAATCAGCGACGGCACCCGGCGGGGCAGCGGCGAAGGCAGCGACGGCTGGCGCACGACTCGCGGATAATCCGGCCACCGTTAGGCACGTTCACTCCGCCGCCTCCGCCATCCGCTGCCGGTAAGTCACGCGCGCGTGTTCGTAGGCGGCGAGGGCGTCGGCCTTTTCCTCGGCCTTGATGAACCGCTCCTTCTGCGACCAGCACTGGTCCACGCCCAGGAGGCACCATTCCAAACTGCGGCGCTCGCGGATGGGCCGTCCGTCCAGGATCACGAAGACGGGATTGCTGTGCGACGAGGGCAGGATGCGCAGCGCTACCCAACTGCTCCGTGTGATCTTCGCGTCGAAGGCCACGTCGCGTGGCTGCCCATCGGCGCGGAAATTCTGCCGCGCCACGGCCACGCCGTTGACGATCAATTCCAGCGGCACCTCCCGCGTCTCGCCGATCCGGGCGCGTTCTATCTGCCAGACGAAACGGTCTCGCGCCGCGGTGTTGATCTTCTCATCCAGCAGGGCGGCGACCTTGGCCGTGATGTGAACGGCCGCGTTGGTTTCCTTCCCGCTCCGTTTCAAGCGCAGTTCACTCCCGCCCTCGCCCATCGCCACGCCGTTCACCTTGAAGTCAAGCAGGTGGCTGTAGCCATCGCTCACGTAGTTGCGTCCCAGCCGGATGCCTTCGCACCAGTCGTCGTAGGTCAGCTTGCCGTCGAGCTTCACGTAGCTGCGGCCCAGGCCCACGCGCTCGCCGTAGATGCAGGGGAAATCTGTTTCACCACTCGCGCGCACGCGGAACCCGGCGTTCAAGCTGTGATACCACATGTTCAACTCCGCCTTCGGATCGGTATCGACGGTGGAGGTGAAATCAATGGCCGGCACGAGCTGGCCGTCCGGTCCCGGCACCTCGTGCGTGATGTCCACGATGAACTCGTTCGCGCCGATGCCGTCGTAATTTGGCACCTCATAGCTCGGCAATTTCCCATCGCGCACGGCAATGCCCGAACCGCTGTGGGCCGGGCCGGTCACGGCGCCCTGCTTCTTGGCCCAGCGCAACGTGTTCAGGCCGAGGGTGGGCCAGTGCTGGTAGGAAACGCCGCCGGGATAAATCTGATCCTTGAGCCGCAGCAGCACGAGGTGGCCGCTCTGATGCGAGCCAAAACCGCTCACCTCGATGTCGTAGCGGAGCAGATACGGATACTGCGAAACCTTGTCCACCGTGCCGCAGAAAAACTGCTTCTGAAAATCAAAGCACGGACCCCACGTCAGGTTCGCCCCGATCTTCAAGTCCTCGCCTACGCACTGGTTGATCATGTCTTCAGCCCGCACGCCCTCGGTGGGCTTCGAGTAATGCGAGCAGCCCGCCGCGTGAATGTGATGGTCGCCCGACCACCACCCGGACTTGGCCGGATCAATCCAGCGCGCCGTGCGGAAGGCCAGCTCGCGCGTCGTGCCATTAATGCGCTGCGTCACGCGCTGCGGGAGGGACTCGGGGCCGCGCGTCACTTCGAAGTCGTAGGTGCCGGCGGGCAGCTTGATCTTCCCGCCATCCGCGCGATAGACCTGCGCTTGAAAGGCAAAGTCGGGGGCGAGGCGTTTGGCCAGCGCGGGATAAATGCGATGCTGCGCATCGCGAATGAAAAAGGCCGCCGTGGTCGGCGCGCCGTTTTCATCCCGCACCCGCAGCGTGATCTCCTGGGCCGCACGTGCCGTAAAAAGCACATCCACCTCGTTGCGGAAACCGAGGTCCTGCGTCCCCTGTCCCACGTTGAAGGAGAACTTCGCCTCCCGCTGCCCCGCGTCGCGGCTGTAAAGCTGGATGATGCGATACTCCAGCGTCAGCCCGCTCAAGGTCGGAACGAGTGGGGCCGCATCAAACATCGCGAGGTCGAGCCACTCGTTGGGAATTTCCGCCGCCGTCGAGTTCGCCATCTTCTTCGCGTTAGGGCTGAAGGCTTTCAACGCCGCCGTAGTGCCGGAGTCATTCGCCACCTTCACGAGGAAAACGCGCCAGCCGCTCTCGTCCAGTTCCGGCGCCGCCTCGCCCATCGCCACCTTTACGCGCATCTCGGGATTGATGCCGACCCCGAAGAGCGCGTGACGGTCGAGCACGGTTTGAATGAGGGCCACGCCCTGCGCCGCCGGGAGAGTGGGCGCGCGATCCAGTTCCTTCAGCTCCGCTTCGCTCAAGGGCGTGCCCAGATGCGCCAGCGTGACGGTGATCCGCGCGGCCTGCGCTTGCAGCGGCTGGAAATCAACATTGGTCACGAGCGAGAGCGGCCCGGCGGCGAACGCGACCGCAGCAGCGAACGTCGAAACCAAAAACGTGAGCACAAGGGAGCGGCGCATAATTTTTCTTTAGTTGAATCGCGCTCACCGTAGCAGCGCGGCCCGGAAGGAAAAGCGGGAACGTGATCGATTCGTGCACCTGATGCACTACTCCATGCCCCTGAACCATGCAGCAGGAGAAGAGGATTTATCCCTTCGCGGCCTTCGCGAGACGCAGTCGAATTTCAACTGCATCCTTGAGGCCCACGGGCAAAGTGCGGAGACATGACGCCACCGCTTTTGCCAAGCTGCGCGCGTGTCAAAGAATCGGCTCGAAGCATTCCGTGACGGCGACATCACCATCATCGCCACCAGCGCATTGAACGGGTGGTGGAAAAGCGCGAAGGTTGAACCATGAACGATGCCTTGCCTGAACTCCGCCACGCCCTGCTCGCCCTGCACAAGGCGCTGGTGGACGCCGAGCGCGCCAGCTACGAAGCGACCGTCGGCGCCATCCAGTCGCCCAACCATTTCTTTCAACTCCTCACCCACGATCCGTGGTTCGCCTGGCTGCAACCGCTCTCCCACCTCATCGTGGCCATGGATGAAGCCCTCGATGCCAAGGAACCCATCACCGCAGCCGACGCCGATGCCCTCGTGCAACAAGCCCGCCTCCTGCTCGTCGCTTCCGAGGAAGGCGAAGGATTTCCCCGGCATTATTTCGACGCCCTGCAACGCGACCCCGACGTGGTGCTGGCCCACGCCCAGGCCGCGCGAATTTTTCATCCCCGTCGCCCGCCCATTTGACCGATGCACCGTGCGACTTCCACAGGCCTCTGGATTAGCCAAGTGGTTTTAACGCGGAGGCGCAAAGACGTAGAGGGGGAGTCAGGAAATGAACAGACTCACCGAAGTCGGATTACTGGGTCAAAATTGTGATCAGCCCGTGGAGCCACGGGAAAAATTTGAAACAGCAGTGGATAGCCTGGGAACGGCGTCTGCGCTGCAATGTAGTAGGTATCTCCCTGGGATGCTTCGAAAACAAACCCAGTGGGACCGGATCTGAGATTTTCAACCGCTGTAAGTTCCAAAAGCGTCTCGCCACGATAGACGGAGAACACGTCGCCAATCATCGGATCTGGCGCCACGGCATAAAGTCCGTTTGAGGCAGCGACCATGCGCCACCAGACCGAAATAAAAGGATAGTCCAAAAGTGGTTCATCAGGCTCCGCCGTCGCCCAGAGTGTCGAAGCCCTGACGGTGTAATCGATGCCGGAGGGGATAACCGCAGCATTCACAAAATCATCATTTGTTGGAGAAGGATGATACTGTGCCGTCAGCGTGACTTCACCGAAACGGCCTTGGAATTCATTCACTTGAATCGAGTAGTTCGTCCCAGCCCAGAGATAGTAGGCCGGAAAGTCGGGACCGTCGTCATAGAACCAGTTGGCTTCGATGAGCTGCAATGCCGCCACATCGCTTCCGGTGTAAACCTTCAAGAATCCGGGGAAGGTCCACGCGGGAACAGCGTTTGTCACCGCCACGCGCGCGCGGATCGTGTGCCAGCCGGTGCTTGCTGGAGTAAGCTGCCACCAAATTGAAGACGAGCGAGAATCGCTGTCTTCGTATGGTTCGCCCGATTCCCAGCTTGCTCCTTCGTTGGACCCGATGCCTAAACCGTTCAGCAGGGAAATACGATTTACGAAATTGTCGTTGGGCGGTGGAGGTGCCTTGCGAACGGTTAGCTTGAACTGGTCTTGGGGCGTTTGAATTTTCCCATCAACGGAGATGGCCAGGACATCGCCCTTGGCGAGGGGCAGATTAATCTGCGAGAATCCACTTCCGGTCACTGGTAGATCAATCAGCGTATCCGGGCTGGGTTCATTCAGGTAAAGCGCCAGCAAGGGATTCATGTTTGAGCTGACGGCGGTGAAGGTGTAACGCCCGTCTGACGGAGCAATCCATTTCCACCAAACACTGTGACCGGAATCTCTGTACGGCAGAAGTTCATCCGGTTCGAGACTCGCTCCGACCAAAGAACCGCGTGCGTGGTCGGTTGTTCCCCGCAACCAGCGAGGGTGGACTAAATCATCATTGCGTGGAGGCCGCTGGAGGTTCAAACGCAGCCGAATTTGATTGGTGCTGCTGCCGAATGCCGAGTCATCAATGACAATCTGGTAGCGGGTGTTTCGCTTCACATCCAAGACCAAATGGCCGAATTCAAAGCCAACCTGTTCGAGTTGTTCAATGGCCTCGCCCGTGTAAACCGCAATAAGGTGGGGCAACTCTTGTCCCGGCTTCACGTCAATGAACAAGGTGCCGTCGTGTGGCGCTTTCCAGGTCCACCAAACCGAACGCTCGGGAGGGTTTCCGGTGTGTTCCGGTTCACCGGTTTCAGCGGTGGCGAGCGTGTTAATGGCCTGGGCGCGAACGTGCCGGCCTACGAGGCGTTTTCGGTTCGCAAAATTATCGTTTGAAGGAGGAGCGACCGGCCGGACGCTTTCAGAATCATGGTAAAAACTCTCAGCACTGCGTGAAGTGCTTACCGGGAGAATTAAGAGTATAAACAGGACGACGGCTTTCAAAATCTTTCGCCATCTTACGCGAAGCTGGTCGGTCAAACAAGGAATCAGGTTCAACACTTGCGCGCTTTTGACTCAGGTGATTCGAGCCATGACGTTGGCGACTAAATTCACCCCCCTCTTTTCACTCGAATCCATCCCGCCTCCGAATCAAAGTAATGCCCTTCCATGAAGACGAAAAAATCCTGGCGCGAAAAGCTGGCCGAAATGACATGAACACCCCCGCCGCGCCCGCGTCCATCCCTGCATTTGTGCCCACAGCGCGCTTCGCCTCCATCGACGTCTATCGCGGCTTCGTCATGTTCCTGATGATGGCCGAGGTGCTGGCCCTCGGCGCGATGGTGAAGGCTTATCCGGAGAGCGCGGTCTGGAAATTCCTCCATGCGCAGCAGTCGCACGTCGAGTGGGTGGGCTGCGTGCTGCATGACATGATTCAGCCGTCGTTCTCGTTTCTCGTCGGCGTGGCCCTGCCATTCTCCATCGCGGCACGTGTGGCGCGCGGGCAGTCCGTGGCCAAAATGTTCGGGCACACGCTCTGGCGCTCGCTGCTGCTCATCGCGCTGGGCGTGCTCCTCCGCTCGGTCGGGCGCAAGCAGACCAACTACACCTTCGAAGACACGCTCTCGCAGATCGGCCTCGGCTTCCCGTTTCTCTTCCTGCTCGGACTGCGGCCCGCGAAGTGGCAGTGGGCCGCGCTGGGCGTCATACTCGCCGGCTACTGGGCGGCCTTCGCTTTCTATCCGCTGCCCGGCGCGGCCTTTGACTGGGCGGCGGCAGGCGTGACGCCGGACTGGCCGCATCAACTCCAGGGTTTTGCCGCGCATTGGAACAAGAACACCAATCCCGCGTGGGCCTTCGATCAGTGGTTCCTGAATTTATTCCCGCGCGAAAAACCGTTCCTGAACAACGGCGGCGGTTACGCCACGCTCAGTTTCATCCCCACGCTGGGCACAATGATCCTCGGGCTGATCGCAGGCGGCTGGCTGAAGGCCGACCTCACGCCTCGCGAGAAGCTGGTGCGCTTCGCCGTCGCGGGCGTGGCGGGTCTCGCGCTAGGCCTTGCGCTGCAATGGCTCGGTGTGTGCCCCATCGTGAAGCGGATCTGGACCCCGTCGTGGGTGCTGTTCAGCGGCGGCTGGTGCTTTTTATTTCTCGCGGCCTTCTATGCCGTGCTGGAGGTGAAGCACTGGCGGAGCTGGTCGTATCCGCTGCGGGTCATCGGCGCGAACTCCATCGCGGCCTACGTCATGGCGCACCTGTTCGACGGCTTCATCGCCAGCGCGCTCAACACCAACCTGGGGCCGCGCTTCTTCAAGCTGTTCGCGCCTGCTGACCCATTCGTGCGCGGCGCGCTCGTGCTGCTCACGCTCTGGCTCATCCTGCTCTGGATGTATCGGCGCAAGTTGTTCCTGAAGATTTAAGCGGTGGATCGTGGCAGGTGGGGCGTGTCGCTCCGCGCGCGCCGGGGTGAGGCGTCAAGTGGCGAGAGGACACGGGCGGTTCGTGCCGGTTGATTTTCCGGTCCAGAGAACACGTTTCTTCGATCCGACGGCGCGCGCGGAGCGACGCGCCCCACCATCGAAGCAGTGAGCCACGCGAAATGAAACTGCCGGTAACAGTTCGCCTCGCGCCCCCGTCTGAACCGGCGATGAAATTATTCTGGAGCGTGATGATGGCGGCGTGGAGCGCGGTTCAAATCTCCGGCGCCGCCCTCGACGACTACGCACAGCCGGGCCGCTTCACGGTGGACGTGCAGCGCTTCGACTGGCACGACGCCCAGCGCGACCGCGACGTGCCCGTCACGGTTTATCTCCCGCAACGCGGCACGAACGACAGCCCCGCCCCTGTGATCATCTTCTCCCACGGTCTCGGCGGCACGCGCGACGGCTACGAGTATCTGGGCCGTCATTGGGCCAGCCACGGTTTTGTCACCGTGCATCTGCAACATCACGGCAGCGACGACGGCGTATGGAAAGGTGCGGCGCGGCCGATGGAAGCCATGCGCGCCGCGACCACGAACCCGCAGAACATCACCAACCGCCCGCGCGATGTGAGCTTCGCCATCGACGAACTGACGCGCTTGGAAAAATCCGAGGCCGCGTGGCGCGGGGGGCTGGATTTGTCGCGCCTCGGCGTGGCGGGACATTCCTTCGGCGCTTACACCACGCTGGCCGTCGCCGGACAAGGCGGCGCGCTGTTGTCCGCGCGCGACCCGCGCATCAAAGCCGCCATCCCGATTTCCGCGCCAGCGACGAAAGGTTCAAGGCCGTCGATCTACGACACCGTTACCATTCCACTGCTCCACATCACCGGCACCAAGGACGACAGCCCCATCGGCAATACTTCGCCTTCGGACCGGCGCATTCCCTTCGACCGGATTCAGAACGCACCGGAGTTTCTCATCACCTTCG
>JAYVWQ010000508.1:0-3074 GCA_043785945.1 Akkermansia sp. | reverse complement strand
CAACAGTGTGATGACTTCAAGCGTGTTGGAACAACCCATGCCAACAGCGTTTCGCACGTTGCTGCGCCCGAGGACGGGCGCACTCCGGGGCCGCCCACCCCGTCTCATCCCGCCCGGACGATGAGCGCGGTCAACTCCGACAAGCGGACACGCTGCGCTCCGCGTTCATCGAAGTTCGAGGGATCGAGCCAGCGCCGGAAGGCCGCTTCGAGCGCGGGCCATTCGCGGTCGAGGATGGAGAACCACGCGGTGTCACGGTTGCGACCTTTGTAAACCGTGGCCTGACGGAACACGCCCTCGAAGGAGAAGCCGAGGCGCAGCGCCGCGGTGCGCGACTTGGCGTTGAGCGCGTCACACTTCCACTCGTAGCGGCGGTAGCCGAGCGCGAAGGCGCGCTGCATCATCAGGAACATCGCCTCGGTCGCGGCGGGCGTGCGCTGGAGCAACGGCGAGTAGTTCAGATGCCCCACTTCAATGGAACCGCTGGCGGGAACAATCCTCAGGTACGCGGCAAGGCCGAGCGGCTTCGCGTTGGCGTGGTCCACGATGGTATAGAAGATCGGGTCGTCGCTGCGCCCATGCTCGTGCAGCCAGGCGCGATAAATCTCCCGCGACTCGAACGGACCGTAGGGCAGATAAGTCCACATCGCGCCCGTCGCGTCCGCCGTGTTCGCGGCGTGCAACTCCAGCGCGTGTTGATCCGGATCAAGCGGCACCACGCGGCAGAACCGCCCGACCATCGGCTCGCGTGACGGCCACGACGGCGGTGTCCATTGACCGACGGGAAAGCCAATGGGCTGGCCCAGATGATTGAGGAGGTCTGCCATGTGATTCACTTCTTCCTGTCCTGCGCTGGATTTTGAGATTTGGAATTTGTTCCCTCCGCCCGGCTCTGGGCAAACAACCATTCGATCAACTCCGGTTCGCAGTAAGCCCGCTCCGCTGTCTCGGCGTGGGTCGCGTCTTGGTATTCCCAGTAGATGGGTTTGGCTCCCGTCTTTTGCAGGGCGGCAATCATGTCGCGGGTTTCTGCCACGGGCACCACGCCGTCGCCGGAGCCGTGCAAAGCCCATACGGGAACGTCCCGCGCCCGTCCCGCGTCGCGCGGGGTGCCGCCGCCGCAGATGGGCACGGCGGCGGCGAAGATTTCGGGATGCGCCGTGATCATCGACCAGGTGCCGAAGCCGCCCATCGACTGCCCGGTGATGTAAATGCGGCGCGGGTCGATTTTGAATTCCCGTTGCAGCGTCGCGATGACGCCGAGCACGAGCCGCTGATTCTCCTCGTCCCAGCCGCGCTGATTGCTCCACGGCGCGAGTACAAGGGAGGGATGCGCGCGCTGCGTTTCCTCGGCCACGAACCGGCCCAAGCCGTAATCAAAGCCCGGCGCGTACGGCTCAAGCAAATCCTCGAATTTGCGGCGCGGCCCGCCGCCGTGCAGCGAGAGGACGAGCGGCAGGGATTGATTCGTGGCCGCGTCCTTGGGGCGGAAGAGCAGGTAGCGCATCGTCGCTCCGGCACGGCCTGGCGCGGTGAAGGTGCGGGCCTCGAAGCCCGCCGTGCGGGGCAGATGCCGCAGGCGTTCGAGCAGGTTCGACTGGCTCGTGGCGACTGCGCCTGTGAGGCGTGGCACGATGGTGGTGCCGGGAAATACGTTCGTGGGTTGCGCGCAGCCAACGGGCGCGCTGGCCATGAGCGCACTGAGTCCGAGAAGCAGAGTCAGTAATCGGGCACGGATGAACATGCGGCGAATGTTGCTCCTGCCAGCGGGGGCGGGGCAAGGCTGCGCTGAGAGCGTGAAAGGTGGGGCGCGTCGCTCCGCGCGCGCCGGGGTGCGGAGTTGATCCGGCAGGAAGGAATGGGCGTCTCGCGCCGGTTCAGTTGCTGGTTCTTCGACGGCATCACTCCGATCCGGCGGCGCGCGCGGAGCGACGCGCCCCACCATCTTGGCTTCGAGCCACGCCCACCGGCTGCGCACCGATCAATTCGGCGCATCCACCGTCGGGTCGATCTCGGCGAGCTGGGTCGCGGCGGCTTCCCATTCGGCGGTGGCGGCTTCGAGTTCATCAACCACTTCCACCAACTCGCGATTGACGTGGTTGGCGCGTCCTCCGGCGTAGGTGGCGGGATTCTCCAACTCAGCGGCGAGGGCGGCCTGGCGTTGCTCAAGCGTGCTGACCTTCTTCTCCAAATCGCGCACGACCTGGTGCTGGGCGCGCTGTTCCTTGGAGCGGCTCTGGCGTTGCAAGGCTTCGAGGCGCTTCTGCTCCTTGCGATCCAACGAGGGTTTGGCGTCCTGGGATTTGGGTTTGGAACTGTTGAGTCCTTCACCCGCCGTCAGCCCGGCGCGCTCGGAGACGGGCTTGGTTCTTTCAAGATAATACGAATAGCCGCCCGTGTAACGCTGGAGGCGCCCACCCTTCACATGCACGACGTGATTGGCGAGGGCGCGGATGAAATAAACGTCGTGGCTGATGAAGATGACCGTGCCTTGGAACTGTTGGAGTGCACCAATGAGCGCGTCGATGCTCGCCATGTCGAGATGCGTGGTCGGCTCGTCCATGAGGAGGAAGTTCGGCGGATCGAGGAGCAGTTTGACCAGCGCCAGACGGCTCTTTTCACCACCGCTGAGGACGGAAACTTTTTTGAACACGTCGTCACCGCGAAAGAGAAAACTGCCGAGCAGCGTGCGAATGCTTTGCTCGGTAATGCGCTGCGGTGTGTCGAGCGCTTCGTCCAGCACGGTGCGGTGGGGCTGAAGCATCTCGACGCGATACTGCGAGTAGTAGCCGGCCTTGACGTTGTGACCGAGGGTGCGCGTGCCTTCGGTCGGGGTGAGGACGCCGGCCAGAATTTTCAGCAGGGTGGATTTGCCCGCGCCATTCGGCCCGACCAGCACAGTGCGCTCGTCGCGTTCCACCACGAAGTCCACGCCGGCATAGACCACGGTGTCGCCATAGGCCTGATGGATGTTTTCCAGCGTGATGATCTTCTGCCCGCTGCGCTGCGGCTGCGGGAAGGTGAAGCTCACCGTCTTGCCCTCGCTCAACGGGGCTTCGATTTTGTCCATGCGC
>JAYVWQ010000507.1:0-1729 GCA_043785945.1 Akkermansia sp. | reverse complement strand
CGAACCGCTTCGCGATGCGGCGCACTTGGGCTGTCACGGCGCGCAACGACACACGCCGTTTCTCCATTCGTGCGGCGAGCAGGGGCGTGAGCGGCGCGCGGAAATGCCAGGGGTTGATTTCGTCGAGGGTGAGCGTGTCACCAAGCGCCCGATGCAGGGCGTGCGCGTCATCGCGTCCGCCGGAGCAGAGCGGCTTGAGCGCGGCCACGTTCACGCCCTGCGCGCGCAGATGACGCGCGAGTTGGGCGGTGAGCAGAGTCTTGCCCACGCCCGTGTCCGTGCCGGTGATGACGATGATGCGGCTCACGCGGTGATGAAATCAGTTGGTGGCGGGGATGGCGAGTGTGACTTGTGCGCGGGGCCAAACGCCGCCTCTCCACTCTCAACCCGCCGTTACTCCGGCCGAATGCCCGGCTTGAGGAAACTGCGAATCTCCTTCACTTGGGCGGCCTGCGCGGCCTCGGTCACGCGCACCACGTTGCCGTAGGCGGCCTGGTCGTCGGCGCGGATGGCTACGATGAGGCGCGGGTTCGCCTTGGCCTGCTGGATCAGTTCGTCCTTGAGCCGGTCGAAAGTCACCGCCGTCTTGCCCAAGTAAAACTGCGGCGCGTTGGTCGTGATGGTGATGACGAAGGGCGGGTTCTCGGTCAGGCCCGCCTTGGGCGCTTTCTGGGTGGTCTCGGGCAAAGTGATTTTGAAGGCGGGCGTATCCTTGAAGGCGGTCGTCACCATCAGAAAGATTAGCACCACGAGCAGCACGTCGATGAGGGAGACGATGATGATCGAGGGCGCGCGGCGGCGTTTGTGGCCGGAGAATTTCATTTCGACTTATAGTGCCGGCGCAGAAATTCGTCGCAGATCGTCTCCAGCTCCACGGTCAGGTTCTCCACCTTCTTGCTGTAATAGCTCCAGGCCGCGACGGCGGGAATGGCCACGAGCAGGCCAAGGAGCGTGGCGTTGAGCGCGAGGCTCACCCCCTGGGAGAACTTCACGCTGTCCACGCCCGCCACCGCGTTCATGCTGCCGAAGAGCGTAATCAATCCGTAGATGGTGCCGACCAGTCCGAGCAGCGGTGCGATGCCGATGATGATTTCCAGCACCACCAGTCCTCGCTCCAGTTGCGCGACCTCATGGCGCGCTCGGGTCTCGAGCAGGGCGGAGCTTTCGCTGCGCGTGCCTTCCAAGTGATTGGTGGCGAAGAGCAGCAGGCGCGAACAAGTCGAGGGATGTTGCTCGCACAGTGCTTGCAGGCCGGGCAGGTCCGCCGGCGTCTTGTACAGTCCCACGCCGGTCTGAACGGGTGGGGGGATGATGCGGCTCCAGCGCAAGGCGAGGCCGCGCTCCACAATGAAGGTGAGCGCCACCACCGAGGTGAGCACCAGTATGACGATAAAAAATGTATGCATGATCCAAACGGCTGCGCGGTCTATGCCGCCCGCCTGTGTCGTTGTCGATTCTGAAACACTGTTTTGCCGGAAAACTCTTCCAGTCCGTCCGCTCAATGGCCTTCTGACCGCGGGCGCGATTTTTGCTCCCTCTCCTCCGTTCGGAACGGAGGAGAGGGCCGGGGAGAGGAGGCCCCCACTAAAACAAACGAGCAGAACAGATCACTCGCCCCTCTCCCCAACCCTCTCCCCGCTCGTGCCTCGCAGGGCGAGGGAGCCGGGCGGAGTCAGCTTTTGCGCCGGTAAGCGGCGCGGTTCGTCGGGATGCCCTCCGCGTTAAAGCC
>JAYVWQ010000506.1:0-9076 GCA_043785945.1 Akkermansia sp. | reverse complement strand
GGCGTGGATGACGCTGGGGCAGGTCACGGAAATCATCGCCATGCTCACGCTGCCCGGCCTGCTGGCGCGCTGGCGCTTGAAGTGGATTCTCGGCGCGGGGCTGGGCTTCGGTCTGGTGCGCTACGCCCTTTGCGCCCTCAATGGCGACGGCTGGGTGCTGGCCGGAGTGACGCTGCACGGCTTCGCCTTCACCCTCGTTTTCATCACCGTGCAAATCTACCTCGACCAGCGCATCGACCCCGCCTGGCGCACGCGCGCGCAGGCGCTCTACACCGTCATGCTCAGTGGGGTGGGCAACCTCATCGGCTACCTTGGCACCGGCGCGTGGTTTCGCTTCTCGGTTCGCGAGGGCGTGGTGAACTGGTCGCTCTTCTGGGGCGGGCTGGCCGTGGCCGTGGCGCTCGTCGGCCTTTATTTTCTCAGCGCCTACCGAGGCCGGGCAGGGGGCCAGCCGGGCGCGTCTGAGGTTTGAACTTCATCTGGAGCTTGATGTTTCGCGCTGGGCGCTTTCCCCTCTCTCCCATGCCTGAGAACTTCGATGATTTCGCCGTCCGCCTGCATCCGGCGGATGAAGTGGCGGTGCTCAAGCGCACGCTCAAGGCCGGCACTGAGTTGGTGCGCGGCGCGCTCCGCGTGACCGCCGCCCGCACCATTCCCGCCGGACACAAGATGGCCCTCGTACCCATCGCGGATGGCGCGGATGTCCGGCGCTACGGGCAGATCATCGGCTGCGCGCAGGGCAACATTGCCGCCGGGGAACACGTCCACTCGCACAACCTCGCCTGCCGTGACTACGCGCGTGATTACACGGCGGGCACCGATGTGCGACCCATTGCTCCAGCCCGCGAACCACGTTCCTTTCAAGGGTTCGCCCGCCCCGGCGGCAAGGTCGGCACGCGCAATTATCTCGCCATCATCTCCACGGTGAACTGCTCGGCGTCCGTCTCCCGCTACATCAAGGATCGTTTTCGCGAGGAGGATCTGCGCCGTGATTTTCCGAATGTCGATGGCGTCATCGCGCTCACGCACAAGGTCGGTTGCGGCATTCCGGCGGCGGAGAGTTTGCAGATTCTGGAGCGCACCACCGCCGGCATGGCCCGGCATCCGAATATCTCCGGCTACGTGATGATTGGTCTCGGCTGCGAGATGAACCAAGTCTCGCGCGTGCGGGAACATCATCACCTCGACCAGCTTCTGCCCGGCGAAAACGCGCCCACTTTCATGACCATTCAGGCCACGGGCGGTGTCCGCAAATCCGTGGAAGCCGGTGCGGCGGCGCTGGCCAAACTGCTTCCGCTCGCCAACGCCGCACAACGCACAGCGCAGCCCTTGAGCAAACTTCTCCTCGCCGAAAACTGCGGCGGCTCCGATGGCAACAGCGGCATCACCGCCAATCCGGCGCTCGGCATCGCCAGCGATCTGCTCGTCAGCCACGGCGGCACTTCCGTGCTCGCCGAGACGCCGGAGATTTACGGCGCGGAACATCTGTTGATTCAGCGCGCCGTCTCGCAGGCCGTGGCCGACAAGCTCATCCGGCAGATTCGCTGGTGGGAAAATTACGCGCGGATGTTCGGGGCCAGCATCGACAACAATCCGAGTTATGGAAACAAGGAGGGCGGGCTGACCACCATTTACGAGAAGAGCCTCGGGGCCGTGGCCAAGGGTGGTCAGGCCCCGCTCGCCGCCGTCTATGACTACGCCGAGGAAATCACCACGCCCGGCTTCGGCTTCATGGACACGCCGGGCTACGATCCCGTGAGCATGACCGGCCTCGTGGCGGGCGGCTGCAACATCGGCGTCTTCACCACCGGGCGCGGCAGTGTCTATGGCTGCAAGCCCGCGCCCTGCATCAAGGTCGCAACCAACACCACGCTCTTTAACTGGATGCAGGAAGACATGGACCTTAACGCCGGCACCATCCTCGACGGCACCGAAACGGTGGAACAAGTCGGCCAGCGCATCTTCGAGAAGATCATCGCCGTGGCCAGCGGCGAGAAGACCAAGAGCGAACAGCAGGGCATCGGCGACGAGGAATTTTCGCCGTGGTTTATCGGGCCGCAGTTTTAGTCGAGGCGCGCGAGTTTGGGCGCACGACAATTCGGCTTCCAACGAATGGCCGGGGTTGCTATCGATCTGGCGTGTCAACCCGCTTGAATCATCTGCGCCAGTTCGTGGAGGCCGCGCCCCAACAGTGCGCCAACGCGGCGGGGCATAATCATTAAACAGGCCACAGCACGCGTTTCCAGAATGGCAGCAGCTTGGATTATCGAATGGGTTTTGCATCGCAGCGATTCGCCGATTCGCGATTTGCGGCCTCACATCCTTCCTCGCCAGTGGAGTTCCGACAAAGTATTCGACTACATGCGCTGCCTGTTCTGGAACTCGCCACTGTGGACGCCATTCGAGACTTTATGCCGTGTCAATAAACGCAAGCCGGAGGGAATTCGCATTGGAGATGAAGGGCCGAGGTTGATCTACGGCGACGACGCCACTCATTTGATGGCTTGGTATGTCAAAGATTTGTGCATTGATCGAGATGCTTACGGCAAGGTTGTGATGGAGTGGACAGCACCACCCGGCAGTCGCTTGGATAGCAACACAAGGACGGTTCGCCCCTTGGGCGAGCCTCGCAAGCGGAGATTCGTATGGAGTGAGTAGCATGACCACGGTGATTCACTTCTCGAACCTTCGCCTCATTGCCAGTGAGTGGTAAATTACATGAATGATTTTCAAGAATGCTGTCGAATTCTGGATGTCCAATCCGGTGCCTCGCTCAACGCCATCAAGAGTGCTTACCGTGAGCTTGTGAAGGTCTGGCACCCGGATCGGTTTCCTGGAGATCCTGCCTTACAGGCGAGAGCAACCGAAAAGTTAAAGGCGATCAATCTGGCCTATGCGGAAATCTTGAAGCACCAATCAACCCGCGAGGCCACAGTTCCACAATTCCAAAAGACCACTTCGACCGAGTTCGGAAAAGTGGAGGGATTTCACGACAGAAATGGGTTGCTTCGATTCAAGAAGCACATCGTGTTGGAAAGCTCGCGCAAAGGACGTTGGTTAACAGAGAAATATCAGACATACGCTACGAGACCGGTTCGGGAGAATGAAGATCCTCGAACCGCGTGCTCCACCTCTGCGGCTTTCTCGTCTGAGCCTGGAACACCTGTAGAGCGGACCCACTACGACGGAATCGGCCGCGGCAATTACTCTTTCCTTTCCATTTTTAAGGACGGCAGTTGGATTGATGGAGGGCAGAACAAGACCGATGTCCTCAAGGAGCAGATTGACGACCTTGGCTCCCGTTGGCACTCATTCAGTGAGGCCAAACAGTGGTCATCCGCCTTGGCCGTTGCGGTAGCGATTGTAAATCTTATCCCCGATGAAACTGATGGCTGGGAAAAGAAAGCGTTTGCTTTACATGAATTGGGGCGCACTGAGGAGGCTCGCGCAGTGCTCCTTCCACTGGTGCAACAATTCCCAAGTGACGACTACATCCGGACCTTGCTCGCGTGTTATGACTGTCGCCTCGGCAATCTGGGAAGTGCTAAGGACTGGTTAAAACAAGCGAAGCGTATCGCTGGCAAGCAGAGTGTTTTGAAAATGTGTCTTGGGGATCGAGATTTGGAACCACTGCAAGGTTGGTTAAAGAGCTTCTGGTTCTAAATGCTGGGGCCGGGAAAGGGAGCAAAGTGATGCCCACGCTGGGGCCGTGGACAACGGAGTTTGTTTCAGTCAGGGTTCGACAGCGCAAATTGGAAAAACTTAACGATTTATGAGCATTTTGAATTTTTTCACGAAAGCCTCGAAGCCTTGGCAAGTCGCCGTGAATGTTCCAAACGCTGGCATTCAACTAAGTGAGCCGTCTGATAGATACGGCGCGATTGGCTGTCTATTCGCCGTTTGGGAGAAAGGATTCAACGCTCATGAGGCAAGGTTTTGCGGCAAAGTCATCAACCAACAGGCGTTCCATGACCTTGTTGCGGATACGGCGATCTTGGTGGCGATCATTCGAGTGGCGGAAGAAAGAGGGTGGACAGTGGATCAGGTTTTCAACCAGTTGCCACCTGACGCCCCAGTAACCAAGGCAGCTATGGCGCAAGTAAACCAAGATGTCGCTGCCAAACTTGGCTTGGACGAGTTTGACGCCTTGGAGATCGTTTTGCGACGGCTGCACAAGGGCTTAGTGGAAATTTTTAAGCAGCAGGTGCCTTAGCTTAAAGCGGTCATTCCCCACCATCTCCAATCCGATCTAGCTCGTGCCGGTGGTTCGCGAGTCCCACCCACCCCGCCGTTTCGCTCTTCGTCCGCCCATCGCGTCGCGATGCCATGAAGGTAGCCGTGGGATTCATCCCACGGTCCAACCGCCCCCACTATCCTGCGACGCGACGCGACGCCTGAATTTCGCGCGCTCTTTCACCCGTCGCTCCGCGACGAAACGGTTGGTGACCGCGTTCACCGTGGCTTGAAAGCCACGGCTACTGTCGCCGCGTCGCTCTGCGACGGCCTTGAAATGCGACGCGTTGCTTGCGCCATATCTGTGCGCGGCCACGAAGGGCTTGAGATTGAGCCGGTCCCTGACTACTTTTGCCGCGATGAGCAAAGCCGAAATTCTCACAGAGCTGCCCCTGCTCGGGCGCGACGAGCGGCGGGAAATTTTCGAGCGCCTTTGCACGTTGCACGAGGCGGAGTTCAGCGGGGTCCACCAGCAGTGGGTGGATGAAGCCTTGAGCAGCGGCCCGGCGCGTCCGGCGTCGCCGTCGGATTGGGAAGGGGCGCTGCAGCGCGGCCTGTCCCGTCCGTGAAACGCGGGTGAAGATTGTTTTCCGACCGCAGTTCTGGATCGATCTCGAAGCCGGGGTCGCCTACCTCGCCAAAAAAGCTTCGCCTGAAATCGCATCGGGCTGGCATCAGGAAGTCATGGCCACGGTTCATCGCGTGGAAGAACTCCCGGACGTGGGCCGATTGCGGCGTGATCTCAAACCTCCAGGCATTCGCAGTCTCGTGTTGCGTCGCTATCCGCGCTACGTGCTGTTCTACCTTTGGTAGGAGGACGAGGTCGAAATTCTACGCATCAAACATGGCATGATGGATTTGTCGTCGCTGTTTGGCGGGGAGGAAGCAGATTCGTGATTGATGCCACGAGCTGGTGCGCGTCCGCCATCGACACGCCCCGGCCCTCATCCACGGCGCGGATGGCGTCATCAAGCGAGCGAAGCAACTGTTGTTCTTCCGGCGCGCTTAGGGCGGGTGCAATTTGGGAATTCAGCCAGAGCGAGAGGGCGTTTTTCTCGTCAGCGGGCAGCTTTTTCACCGCGTCTTGAATTTCCATCAGCGTGCTCATGGCGGAAGAATAACCAGACCGAGCGGGCCTCGCAAACTGGAATGCGCTGGTGCTTCGTTCCAAACCATATCCGCACGCATCGCTTTTCTGTGATGACGCCACGGGGCGCTACATTTCCACCCGCTGCGGCTCAGGAGAGTCGCGCGCCGCTTACTTCGGGGCCGGGAACCACTGGTAGAGCATCATGTAGACAATCACGCCGGTGACGGAGACGTACATCCAGAGCGGCCAGGTCCAGCGGGCGATTTTCTTGTGCAGCTCGAAGCGTTGTTTCACCGCGCGGTTCAGGGTCATGACGATGAGCGGCACGATGACCACGGCCAGGATGATATGAGTGATGAGGATGATGAAATAGATGGGACGCACCAGCCCCTGACCCTGGAACTTCGTCACCGCCGTGACGGTGAAGTGGTAGGTGAGGTAGCAGGCAAGGAAGATGATGGAAGTGGTGAACGCGGCGACCATGCAGTTGCGATGGGCGGTGCGCTGGCCGCGCTTGATGAAGATGAAGCCGAGCGTCAGAAAGACGGTGCTGAGGGCGTTGAGGCTGGCGTTGACGGCGGGCAAATCATGGATGGTCATGGTGTCCCTTTGCTATTTCTCCCGTGCCAGTTTCTTCACCGCGCGGAACAGTTGCTTCCGCTCCTCCTCATCCGTGCCCTCGAAGTAAGCGCGGATTTTTCCATGCTTGTCCACGAGGACGAACTGGGTGCTGTGCAGGAAAAGGTCTTCGGGAATGGTTCGGTTGGTGTTGTCGAGCACGGCGAACTTCAGGCCGTTGATGCCGAGGTCATAGACGTTAGTCTTCAAGCCGGTCAGGAAATGCCAGCGTGATGGGTCCACCTCGTGGCGTTCGGCGTAGCGCTTGAGCACGGGCGGCGTGTCGAAGAGCGGATTGACGGTCAGGGAAACAAACCGCACTCCGGCGCTGGGAGAAATATCCTTTTGCAGTGCGCGCATCCGCTGGGTCATACGCTCGCAGCTCATGGGGCAGGTGGTGAAAATGACATCCCCGACCCAGACATGGCCGAGCAGATTGGAGAGGGAGACGGTCTGGCCGAATTGATTGGTGAGCGTGAAATCAGGAACCTCGCCCTTGACCTCCAGCGTCTTGCCGATGCCGCCATCCTCCAGCCGTGTCCAGATGAAGGCGGACGCAATGGCCAGCACGGTCAGGACGAGCGCGCCCCAGATGAGCCACTCGAGGCGGTGGCTGGGTTTTGGGGCCGGCGTTTCGTTCATGATTCAAGCGTGGCGGAACGCGCCGTCGCTGGAACCCACCGCATGGTCCCGGTCGCGCCGCCGGGCTTATTCAAAATCGTTGGCGCCCGCGCCGCCCTTGGACTTGAGCCAGGCCGCGTAATCCGCCGGGGAGAGAACCTTGAGCACGCCGACCATGGTGGCGTGGCCCACACCACAGAGTTGCGCGCAGTTGATGGGATAGGTGCCGAGCTTGGTCGGCTTGAAATGAACAGGGATGGACATGCCGGGGATGGCGTCCTGGTTCACGCGCATGGGGATGACCTTGAAGCTGTGAATCACGTCGAGGCTGCTGATGTGGACGATGACGTTGGTGTTGACGGGGACGGCCATTTCCGAACCGGTCATGACCATGATGTCGTCCTTGCCCTTGGGATCAGCCGGGTCCACGCCGAGCGGATTCTTGGAGGCTTCGAGGAACTTGAGGTCCTGCTTGGCGAACACGCCGTCCGCGCCGGGGTAGCGCGTGATCCAATTGAACTGGCGGCCGGTCAGGCGGATGACCACGGATTCCTTCTCGGCGGGGAACTTCTCCACGCTGCTGGCCCAGAGCGGGATGGCAAAGCCGATGAGCAGCACGGCCTCGATCACGGCCACGCCGACCTCGACGTAGGTGGAGAAATGGCTGCGCACGCCGACGTGGTCGGCGCGGGTCTGGCGGGAGGCGCGGAAGCGGAAGATGGCGTAGAGGAAATAAAGACTCCAGCCGACGAAGAGCGCCAGCATGAGCAGGTGGATGTACCACGTGAGCGAGTCGATGCCAGCGCCGTGTTCAGAGGCGATAAGCGGGGTTCCAAAAAAGTTCTTGGTCATTGCAGTTGGGTCTTCGATTCAGGGGACGAGGTTTCGAGCGCGGCCTCGGCGGCCGCTTCGGCTGATTTGCGCGCGATTAAAACAAAGAGGGCGGCGAACCCGCCGAGGACGGCGAGCACGACAAAGAGGAGGACGAATACGCCGGCCAGCATGCCCTTGGCGAGCTTGGAGTCGCTGTTGCCGAAGCAGACCGCGCACGCTTGGACGACGCGCGGCGTGAAGAGCAGCGCGAACACGAGCAGGGCGATGGTTTTGCGCAGCAGGTTCACAGGTAGCTCACGCCTTTCAATTTCTTCAGCACGGCCCGGAGGTAAAACATCAGGGCCACGGCGGCCACGAACGAGCCGATGCCGAAATACAGGTTCACTTTCGGCTCCCCCTTGGAGAACTCGTTGACCGACCACGCCCCGAAGCCCAAAGAGAGCACGATGGACGCGACGATGAAAACGAGATGGAGAGCCTTGAGTGACATGGTTACTTGCCGTTGACCGTGGTGAAGAACGGGAAGTCGTGCATGGCCCAGAGAGTCAGCCCCATGAGCGCCAGGAAGAAAAAGGCGGTCGTGGCGAGGGTCGCGTAGATGACCTGTTTCTCCGAGAGGAGATGCATGAAGTAGCCGGCCACGAGGAAGGCTTTCACGCTCGCGATGATGAGCGCGATGGTGATGGTCAGGGCCACGCTGGGAATGTGGACGTAATACATCCCCACGGTCAGCAACGTGCCCATGAGCAGCGCGCCGAAGATGATCAGATAGACCCGGATGTCTTTCTTGAGTTGTTCAGGTGATGAATGGTCGCTCATAAAATTGATCAGAGGAGATACAGAACCGGGAACAGGAAAATCCAGACGAGATCGACGAAGTGCCAGAAGAGTCCGGCGACTTCGACGCGGTTGGCGAGCTGCTCCGGCGACTTGTTCCAGAGGCGGCGTCCGAAGACGAGCATATAGGTCATGACGAGCGCGCCGCCGATGACGTGCGCGGCGTGCAGGCCAGTGAGCGTGAAATAAATGGCGAAGTACGGGCTGTGGCTCGGCACGTAGGCCGAGAGGTAGGTCAGGTCCGCGACCTTGATGCTCTCGAAATGATGTTCCCCCTCGGCGTGGGCCGCGGCTTTTTCAGCGGCGGGTTCGGCATGGGCCGCTTCTTTGGCACCCGCGACCGGGCGGGGCGCGTCGGCCGAGAACTCAATCGTCTCAGTCTTCTGGGCCTGCAGCTTGGCGAGCGACAGGAAGCGCGGGTCGCCCTTGATGTGGCCATCCACCTTGCGGCCGTCTTTGGTGCGGAGGGAGTAGTGGGTGAACTTGTCGTTGTATTCCTTGGTCTTGATGCCGACGAAGGCGAGGGCACACAGAACGGTCAGCGTCATGTAGAACTGGAACTTGCCATACTGGTGGAGCTTCAACGACGCCCAGGCCATCACCACCGTCACCGACGAGCTGATGAGCACGAAGGTGTTGAAGGTGCCAATGGGGATGTTGAGCAGTCCGTGCGGCCAGGCGTCCGAGCCGACGCGCAGCAGCACGTAGGAGGAGAAGAGCGCGCCGAAGAGCATGACTTCGGAGGCGAGGAAGAGCCAGATGCCGACCTTGGCGTTGTAGAGGCCGGTGTCGCGGCGGGGGGCTACTGTGTAAGGGATTTCCATGAATCAGTCCTGGATTGCT
>JAYVWQ010000505.1:0-3740 GCA_043785945.1 Akkermansia sp. | reverse complement strand
GCTGAACACCCTGCGCGCGTAGCAACAGGGTGGGGCGCGTCGCTCCGCGCGCGCCGGGTTGAGGGGTCAAGTAGGCCGCAGAGATGGATGGTTCGTGCCGGTGAAATTTCGGGTGCTTCGTCTGCATCTTTCCGATCCAGCGGCGCGCGCGGAGCGACGCGCCCCACCAGCGCAAGGTCAAGCAACACGCCCCACAATTCTGAGAGCCTGTCTGAATAACCCAAGGCCGGGCGCGGAGCGCGGGCGTCTCGCCCGCGTGTTGCCCTGTCCAGCGGGGCGCGGCGGGCGGACGAGACGTCCGCGCTCCGGGTTTTCAGACAGGCTCTGAGGTTCAAGAGTCTCGTGACCTCGACTGCTACAGGGGAATCAGTCGCCCGTCGCGCGTCAGGCGGAATTTTTTCCCGCGCCACTCCACCGTGTTGCCTAGGAACGACGCGGCCCAAAGACAGGTTTGAAGAAAATCCTTGGCGGGCACGAGCCACCAATACCGGAGCGCACCACGCTCTTGCGTGAGCCGCCCCTGCAAGGCCGCCGCCAGCAGCACGCGCGCGACGAGCACGGTGAGGAAGATGACCAGCACCCACGGCACGCGCAGCAGGGCGAGCGCGTTCTGCATCCCAGGGGACAGGGCGCGGCTGTAAAGCAGCGAGTCGGGCACGAGGGGGAAACCGCCGAGGTCGCCGAAGAGCGCGAGCAGCGTGGCCCAAAACAAGGTGTGGGCGAGGATGCTGAGGAAATAGGGCCCCGGCTGGCTGACGCGGATGGCCCGCGCCCAGCGGAGCTGGTGCGTCCAGACCGCGCGAAAACCCATCGCCCGATTCCAGCATTCGACGACGACGGGCGAGAGCACGATGCGGGCGCCGGTCTGCGCGATGCGCCGGCCGAGCTGGTAATCATCGGCCAGAAAATCCAGCAGCACCTCGAAGCCGCCGGCCTGCTCGAAGGTCGCGCGCCGCACCACCATGGCCGCGCCAAGGGCGAAGTCCTGGGGTTTGATCGTGTTCGATTGCAGCACCTGACTCCAGAAGTCGGCGTTAACGGCGATGGCTTCCCAACGCATGCCCAGCGTGGTCGGATTGGCGAGCCGGTAGAAACAATTATTCAGGCCGACTCGCTCGTCCCGCAACGGAGTGACGGCATTGGCCAGAAAATCATTCGGCACGCGCACGTCCGCGTCGCTGATGACCAAAAGCTCAAGTTCCTTCGCACCGTTTGTGTCACTCGCCAGAAATTTTTCATACAGTCGCGACAGGTTGGCGACCTTGGCGTTCGGCCCGTGCGGCTCGCCGGTGATGACGACTTCGGCGGCGACGCGGGGAAATTCCTTCAGCAACTCGCGCACGAACGAGACCACCGGATCATCTGCCTCCGCCACGCCGAAGAGCACGCGCACCGGGCCGCGATAGTCCTGAGCAAGCCAACTGCGCAGGCAGTCGATGGTGTGTTCATCCAAGCCTTTAAGCGGTTTGAACAGCACCACGGGCGGAGTGAACGAATCATCCACCGTGCGCCGGTGCAGCGGGAAACGCCACGCGGCCACGAACTGCCAGAGCAGCAGCCCAAAACTAAGCAGCGTGAGCAGACCAAGGATGACGGTGACGAGCACGGGGAGGTTTTAGGGGGCGAACGCCGAAGTCCAAAGTCCAAAGTCCGACGCGATCACAGTTTCACGAAGCGATGGGTGATTCCGTCCGAACTGATTTCCAACACCGCCACGGCGCGTTCGAGTTTGAAGCGCTGTTTGCCTGCATAACCGGGATTCAGGAAGAGCGTGGGACCAATCTGCTGGGCGAAAGTCTGATGCGTGTGTCCAAACACCACCACGTCCGGGGCCTCGGTCTGAATGCGCGCCTGAATTTGCGCCGGGCCATGACCGGGCGTGACGATGTGATGCACGAGAAACTTTTTTCCGGCGAGGATGACCACCGCCGTCTCGGGAATCGGCAGATTGAAATCGTTGTTCCCCAGCACGGCGGTGACGGGCGCGATCAACTCCAACTCGTTCAGAATGAGCGACAGGCCCACATCACCGGCGTGCAGGATGTGGTCCACGCCCGCGAAAATTTCCGGCACGCGCGGGTCGAAATGGTTGTGGGTGTCGGAGATGAGGCCGATTTTCATGAGGGTAAGAAGTCGGAGGGCGGAGGTCACGCCTGGTCCGGCTGGGCTTCCTTCTCTGAGTCCTCGGTTTCTTCCGTGACATTGGCCGCCTGCTTCTCCGCCGCCGATTCGAGGTGCTCGGAGTATTTCATGGCCCCGACGAACAGACCGGTGAAGAGGCCGGCGCTGAACAAAGTGTTACGAAAGAATTCCCAGGTCTGCGGCCAGTTGCCCGCCCCCTTGGTCAGAGCGAGGAACCAGCTCGTGATGGTCTTGGTGTATTCGGGATTGCCGAAGGGGTTGAAAAACCACGCGCCCGTGTTGGTGATGATGTAGAAAAAAATCGCGCCCAGCAATCCGCCACCGAGCAGCGCGGCGAAGCGCGCCTGCGGTGGAAAGCGCCGACCCAGCCAGAAAATCACCACGTAGGCCGGGTAGTTCATGAGCTGATACCACTGGAAGGCGTTGACGCGCGGCTCCGCGAACAAGGTGTAGTAGCCGTTAATCGCCACATCCGTGAGCGCCATGATGAGGAGCGGCACCCACCAGCCGAGGCGGTTGCGAAAATAAACGCCCGCGCAAAACACCAGCGCATAGACGGCGCTGAAGTTCGGCGGCATCAGGCCCGGCCAGCGCGTGATGGCGAAGACCACCATCAACAGCACCGGCAACCAGACATTGCGCTTCTCAAGCATCGGGGTTGGATGTTAGTCCAACGCCTCTTGCTGACAAGTGATTCGATCTGGAGGAGCGCGTGGTGAACGATTTGTTTGAAGTCGTCCACGAAGACTCCGATCTGCTCGTGGTGAACAAGCCAGCGGGGCTGGTCTGTCATCCCACGAAGACGGACGAGCGCTCCAGCCTGATCGGACGCGTCCGGCTGCATCTGGGTCATGCTGAAGGACGACTGGTGAACCGGCTCGACCGCGAGACGAGCGGCCTGGTGCTGGTCGCCAAGTCAGCTTCCGTCGCGGGCGAACTGGGCAAGCTTATCGAGAGCAGCGCGGTGGAAAAGGAATACGCGGCCATCGTGCAGGGCTTCCTGTCGCGCGAGGAATTCGTCATCGACGCTCCGCTGGGAAAAGACGCGGCGAGCGCGGTGGCGATCAAAGATTGCGTGCGGCCCGACGGCGCGGCGGCCCGGACGCAGGTGTGGGTGGAGAAATTTTTCACGCGCGAGGGAGCCGAGTTCGCGCTCCTGCGCGTGCGACCGTTGAACGGGCGCAAGCATCAAATCCGCATTCACCTCGCACACGTCGGACATCCCATCGTGGGCGACAAGATTTACGGCGCGGACGAGCAGATCTACCTGCGGCTGGTGCGGGGCGAGATGACGGATAAAGACCGCGCGCGGCTGTTGCTGGCGAATCACGCACTGCACGCGGGGCGGTTGAAATTTCATTGGCGAAGCCAGGAGTGGAATTTCCGGGCGGAGCCGGAGAAGGAGTTCAGAAATTTTGCCGGGCTGACGTCATAGGAGCAGCGGAGTCTCATCCCACACCAGAGCCACCCCTCGACAACCATCCGGCGATGAGTGCGATTGGAAGTGGCGGCCCAGGAGGTCTGCGTTGCGGCGTGATGTGGGTCAGGCTTCCAGCCTGACGGTTCGGGCGGCATCCCTGCCGCCCGTTCCCACGAGC
>JAYVWQ010000504.1:0-2228 GCA_043785945.1 Akkermansia sp. | reverse complement strand
ATGGGCACGATGGGCCGCATCGCCCACGGCCTGAGCGATGACGTGCTGCTGCGCGCCGCCGACGTGATGCTCAAGGAAAAGCGCAAGCTCATCATCGTGGCGCGCGAGACGCCGCTCAGCCTCATCCATGTCAAGAACATGGAACTGCTGCTCCTGGCCGGCGCGATCCTGATGCCGGCCAATCCGTTCTTCTACACCAACCCGACCACCATCGAGCAGGTCGCGGACACGGTCGTGGCGCGCGTGCTGGATCACATGGGGCTGCCGCAAAATTTGATTCCGCGCTGGCAGGCCGAGGCCGAGTGAGATGTTCAACACCCTTCGCAACTGGGCCGAATTCGTAAAGCTGTCGCACACCGTGTTCGCGCTGCCCTTCGCCCTGGCGGCCATGGTGGTGGCGGCCCGGGAGAATCACGGCTGGCCGGGCTGGCGCACCTTCCTGCTCATCGTGGCAGCGATGTTCTGCGCACGCACCTGCGCGATGGCCTTCAACCGGATCGTGGATCGGAAGTTTGACGCGCTGAATCCGCGCACGGCCGGGCGGCATCTGCCAGCGGGGAAAATTTCCCTGTTCAGCGCGTGGCTGCTCTGGGCGCTGGGCGCGGTGGGGCTGATCGCGGCGAGTTGGTTTCTCGGCGATGCGCAGCGCGGGCACATTTGCTTCTACCTCTCACCGCTCGCGCTGGCCGTGGTCTGTTTCTACTCACTCACCAAACGCTTCACCGATTACACGCATGTCTTCCTCGGCGTGGCCCTGGCGCTGGCCCCGATTGGTGCGTGGCTGGCGGTGAAGGGCGAGTTTGGCTTCGTGCCGCCATCGCTTCCGGCGGGCGGCGATGCCGAGCAAATGGCGCGCGCGTGGCTGTCCCAGATGAGCACGGGGCTTTCGCCCATCGTCCTCGCGCTGGCGGTGGTGTTCTGGCTCATCGGGTTCGACCTCATCTACGCGTTGCAGGATTACGACTTCGACCGCCAGCATGGATTGCACTCGCTGGTCGTGGCGTGGGGTCCAAAAAACGCGCTGCGGGCGGCCTTCCTTGCGCACATGATTTTGTGCGCGCTGCTGCTGGTGTTCGGACTGCTCTGCGGTTTCCGCGTGGCCTACCTGATCGGCTGGCTGCTGATTTTATTCTGCCTGGGCCTGGAGCATTTCATCGCGCGGCGGCGCAGCTTGAACTGGGTGCAGAACGCGTTTTTCAAGCTGAACGCCGTCGTGAGCGTCACCTTCCTCGTGTGACGGTGGCGGAAGTGATCTTCCACGGCGGCTTCCGGCTGAAGTGAGGGGGAGGTTTTCTCGCGAAGGGGGCGAAGGATGGAAAAAGTTCAGCGACAGTTCGTCCTGAAAAGATTGAACCAAAACCCAGCCGATCCAGTTTCCGATTCCTTCGTTCCCTTCGCGTCCTTCGCGAGACTCCATCGGGTTTCGATTCAATTCGCCGGCTGATCAAAGGCGAGTTGCGCTTCAGGCTCCGCCGCTGCCACGGGCTTGGCTTCCTGCAAGGCCACGACCGGCAGGCGGATGAGTTGTCCTTGAAAGGTGAAGCCGGGCGCAACGATGTGGGCGATGACCGCCCCTTCCCCCGGCTTGGAACCGTCGAGCAGTTGATGCGCGGCGGCATCGAAGGGGATGCCTGACTCAGGCAATAGCGGCGTCAGGCCGATGCGCCGGGCCGTGTCGCGGCAGGCGTTTTGGAAATGAGCGAGCTGCTCGATGACGTTGCGCTGGCCGGAGCGCACGGCCGCACCATGCAGGGCGTGAATGTGATCGAGGATGCGCACGGTCACGCCCAGCCAGTCGCCCTCCGCGCGGCGCAGCTTTTCCACTTCGAGCCGGAGATGGTTCTTCTCCACGTCGTTCGAGCGGCTGAGAATCTCCCCGAAGTTCCGCGCCTCGGTCGTCATCTGCTCGGCGATGTGTTCGGCGGAAGTGACGGTCTGCGTGGTCATCTGCTGGAGGTGCAGCCATTCGGAAGTGGCCTTGGCGAGGCTGGTGGAAACCTTGTCGAGGTCGCGAATCTTTTCCGTGACGCTGGTGAGTTCGGCGGTCTCGGCGAGCTGGGTGGCGGCGCGGAATTGGAGCACGAAGGGCCAGGCCGCGAGCCACGCGCCGAGGGCCAGCGCGCCGATCATCACGCCATACTGCCACGGGCCGAGCGAGCCGCCGTATTGGGCGACCCAGGCCGCGCCTGCGACGAGCAAAAGATCACCGATGATGAAGGGCAGTTTCG
>JAYVWQ010000503.1:0-2709 GCA_043785945.1 Akkermansia sp. | reverse complement strand
TGCCCGCGAACCCCGGCCAGCAGCCGGTCGTAAAAGCCTTTGCCCCGACCCAGCCGCCGACCCTCAAGATCAAAAGCTACGCCCGGCACGAATGTGAAGTCCAGTTGGTTTAGCGGAATCAAGGGACACGCGGGGCCGGGTTCCAGCACCCCGAAGCGGCCCGCGACTAATTCCGCACGGTTGGTCACGCCACAGGGCGCATACGCACCCGAGGCCGCGTCAAAACGCGGCAGGGCCAGCGTCCGGCCCGAGGTCCAGATTTCATCAAACAACGCGGTGATGTCCGGCTCGTCTGGCAGCGGGGCGAACAAGAGGACGGTTTGCGCCTCCGCAAAAAAATGCGCCCGCGCGGACGGCGCGCGCAGGCACGCCGGGCCGAGGACGCGTTCCGCCGCTGCGATGGTTTTCCACCGGGCACGCATCTGCTCGCGCAGGATGGATTTGGCATGAGCGAGAGGCGTGGTCATGATTCAGACCTTGAGCGCGCCGCGAAACCCCCGGCCAGCATAATAAGACTGCGCCCCGTTATGCCCCACGAAGACGCGGCCGTAGCGGCGCTCGTAATAAAGCGCGCCGCCCCGCTCTCGGATGTCCGGGGGCGTCTTCACCCAGCTCGAGGTCTTCAGGTCGAACTCGCCCAGCTTCTGCAGCTCCTGATATTGTTCTTCCGTCAACAGCTCGAGGCCCATGTCCGCCGCCAGGTCCATCGCGGTGGTTTTCGGTTTGTGTTCCTTCCGCGATTCCAGTCCTTCGCGGTCGTAGCAAACACTCGTGCGGCCCTTGGGGCTTTCCGGTGAACAATCGAAGAAAAGACATTCGCCCGTCTTCTTGTCCTGCCCGACCACATCCGGTTCACCGCCCGTTCGTTCCATCTCCTGGAGCGACCACAGTTTGTCAGCGTGGGCTTCCAGCCGGGCCTGCACTTTGGCCCAGGCGAGACCGGGGTGGCGGCTCCGGTTTTTCTCGAAGCGCGCTTGCAACGTCTTGAACAAGGCCTCGCGTTCTGGGGGTGACAGTTCTTTTTTTTCAGCGGCTTTCATAGGTGTCTCCTTTTTAAGGGCGGTGTCGTGGGCCGGGTGAATCCCCGTCAGTCCGATTTCTTGGAGAAAAATCGGCGCAGGACATGGCCTTTCCACATCAGCAATCCCGACAGGACCAGGACCGGCACGAAGACCCACCGAAAATAAGGGGCGTATTGTTGCACCTCCTCCGTCGGACCGTAAACGAAACCCAGGATCGGCAGGCCGAAGAGGAGGTGAACCCAGCGCAGCACCGAACGTTTGGCGGCATCAGTCATGGATGGTTGTTAATTCGACCCGACAAATTGTGCAATGCGGAAGAGCTGACTGGCCCGCCCTCTCGGAAGAGGAGAAGGGAAACACTTTGAGCGAGTGAACGGGCCGGAAGAGGGACGGGAAGAACGCGAGCGCAGGCTGGGAATCAAACCGCTGGCGCGCGCGGCTCCGCTCCACTGCGTTGCGCGCGCGCGACCCACGCCTCACGAACCAACACCTGGCGGAAACTTCACGACCCTCTTGACAACCATCATAGGCGCTGCAGCGCATGGTTAGGCGTCATGGTCATAACTCAAGATCTCCTGCAGTGATGCTGCCTCTGAGTTGTGGATGTCCTCGTCGGCCATACGCTGCCGAATCGTGTCGGCAATCTCGGGCCATCGGAGTGTGCGCATGCAGTAGCCGAGCAAGTGGTGGCTGCCAACAATGCGGCCCTCCCGGCCAAGAACCATGTCGCGGAAAACGGCGGCATACAATGGTCGATGCTCTGGATGTGTCTGCACTCGGTCAAGAGCGCGCTGAAACTGCGGCTCGCAATCTCGAAGCGAAACTGTCGAGTACGTCTTCCAGTAAATCTCAATGCAAAGGTCACGAAATGATTGTTCTTCGGGATGCACGCGAATGACGCCTAACAGGTATTCGGCAGCGGAAACGCCGTGTTTGTCGGCGACGCCGGGCGGGCGTCAGGTGAGGGGGAGGGCCGTTTCATGGGGTGAAGCAGAGCATGGCCCGCTTTTTTTGGCAACGGCAAAGGCGGCGAACGCGCGGCGGTCCCCCGACCGCCGCGCGCGGGTCCGGCTCACCCCACCATCACGCCCACCGGATTGCTCCACTGGCCGACCGCCGCGTCGCCCACGCGGTAGATGGCCCGGTAATGCCACTTGCCGGGCGTGGCCGGGAAGGGCGCGGTATCCACATAGCCGGGCGTGGTGTCGTAGGTCAGGAACACGAAGCCCGCGCCCGTGCCGCGATCCACCTGGATTTCGCAGATGTCCAGAAAAGCCCCGTTGCCCTGCCAGCCCCAGCCCACTTCCACGCGGTTGCCGCTGACCTGCGGGTTCAGGACGGGCTGCACCGTGCTCAAGTCCGGTCCCGTGTCCATGACCCCCTCGATGCCGAGGGCTTCGCCGATGGAGACGTTGTAATTGGCGCTGGCCTTGATCTGTTTGACCAAGGCGCGGAACCGCACCTCGATGCCGGGAGCGACCGCCGCCACGAGGGTCGGCAGGGTCGGGGCCACCGGCGCACCGGCCGCCGGAGGGGTGCCGCCCGCGCGCAACAAATCCTTCCACGCGGTCCATTGCTGCGCGCCGTTGGCCATGGCGGTCTGGCACTGGAGCACGTAGTTGAAGTAGGCGGCGTCATTCGACTGGGCCAGCATTTGCGTGCTGATGACGCCGAGGGTGCCGGCATA
>JAYVWQ010000502.1:0-2736 GCA_043785945.1 Akkermansia sp. | reverse complement strand
TTCACGTTGTGGCGGGAGGCGAATCGGGGAATGACGAATGACGAATGACGAATGACGGAATCGGACGGTTCGTCATTCGTCATTCGAGCTTGGTCATTCGCGCGCCGTTCGCGCCGGGCGAAGTTCGCGATCTCATATTGCACCAGGCCATGCGTCGCCGCCGTGGTCACCAACTCGTCATACATTGCGCAGGCCAGATCCTCGTCCACGTCGAATTCGCGGGCCTGCAACTGCGCGTAGAGCGGCGTGTCTTCCTCGTAGATGACCTCGTAGCAGGAGAGATGTTCGCTGCCCAGGGCGATGGCTTCGCGCAGGGTCGCCTGCCACGTCTCCATCGTCTGCGTCGGGATGGCGAACATGAGATCGACATTCACGTTGTCGAAGCCGGCCGCGCGCAGGGTGTCGAAACTTTTGAAGACCTGTTCGCGCGAATGAATGCGGCCAATTCGGTCGAGCAATTTTTCATCAAGCGATTGCACGCCCATCGAAACGCGGTTCACGCCGAACTCACGCCAGAGCTTCGCCTTGTCCAGCGAGACGGTGGCGGGGTTGGATTCAATGGTCCATTCCTCCGCGCCCAGCAGATTCAGCCGTTCCATGGTGCGGAGGATGAGTTCCCATTGCCGCAGCGTGAGAATGGAAGGCGTGCCGCCGCCGAAGAAGACGGTGCGTGGCTTCAGATCGGGCGCGACCAGTTCCATCTCGCGCAGCAGCGCCTGCACGTAGCGCTCGATGACGTCGCCCTTCGAGGCCTCGGAATAGAAGGCGCAATACTCGCATTTGTGCGCGCAGAACGGCACATGGACATACAGGCTGGTGACGGGCAAATCAGACACGCGGGCAGCTTGGCAGGAGATCGCGTCAGCACCAAAGGGAAATGAAGCCCACGTCAAGCATTGCCCCGCCCTGCGCGCTGGTCTTACCGTTCGTCCCGCGCAACCGGCTTGTTGAAATCAGCTACCCGAGGCGCTCATTTTATGTTGAAAGCAGTGAAGAAAACCCGCATCCGCGCCCGCGCCGGACGCTTCGTCATCGTGGCCTCGAAATACAACGCCCGCTACGTGAACGCCATGCTGCGCGCCGCCGAGGCCACGCTGAAGCTGGCGAAGGCCGAGGCCATCGAAGTGGTGCGCGTGCCCGGCGCCTTTGAAATTCCCGTGGTCGTGAGCCATGTGGCGCGGCGCATCCCGCGTCCAGCGGCGGTGCTCTGCCTCGGGGTCATCCTGCGCGGCGCGACCACCCACGCGCAGCACATCGGCGAGGTGGTGAGCGAGGCGCTGGGCCGCATCGCGGTGGAAACGGGCGTGCCGGTCATCCATGAAGTGCTGCTCCTCGAAAACGAACAGCAGGCGCGGGAACGCTGCCTGGACCGGAAACACAACCGTGGGGCCGAAGCCGCCCAGACCGCGCTGGAAATGGGCGCGGTGATCGCTCGGTTGTAGTGGTAAGGCCCCGCCTCCACTTCACCCCGCCCAACCGGCAGACAGTCCCAGATTTTGAGCGCGACACGCGCCGGGCTGGCAACCTAACTTCCGCAACCCAAATCTATGAAAGCATCCATGCGTCCGGTCCTTAGGCTTAACAGCGTCTTCGTCCGCTTTGGACTCGTCGCGTTGCTGTTCACTTTCACCCGTCGCGATGTCCGGGCCGACAGCATTTTCACCGTGCGCCAGAGCTACACCGTGCAGGGCGTTTCAAATCAGAGCGGCCAGGTGCGCGGTTGGTTTTGGATGCCGGAAGATCGTCCCGAGCAGACCGTGCTCGAATTCCGCGTCGTCTCGGCGCCGAAGTCTTTCCGCACCACTCGCGACCCGCGCTACGGCCGGTCCTGGCTTTATGCCGAAGTCCCGAGCAAGGCAGGGCAACCCTTGCAAATTGTCACCGAGTTCAAAGTGCTGCGCCGCGCCGTCAAAGACATGGCTGACGAAAGCAAGGCCCGTCCCCTGACCGAGGCGGATCGCCGGGCCTTCGCCCTCGAACTGCGCCGCGACGAGAAACACATGGAAGTAACCCCCGTTCTGCAAAAGGTCGCCGACGATCTGGCCGGCGACGAAAAGAACCCCGTCGTGCAGGCGCGCGCCTTCTTCGACTACGTGATCAGCAAGAGCGACCATTATTCCAAATGGGGTACCACGCCGCAGGGCAAATGCTTGGGCGACGCCATGGAGTGCATGGCCGGCACCGGGGACTGCTGCACCGATCAACACGCGCTCTTCATCGCCCTGTGCCGCGCGCGTGGTATTCCCTGCCGGCTCATGTACGGCAGCCGGTTGAAGCCCGAGAACGAAGGCAAGAGTTTCGATCCCGGCTATCGCTGCTGGCCGAATTTCTACGCCCCCGGCCTGGGCTGGGTGCCGCTCGACATTTCCTCCGGCGACACCGCGCCCATCGGCCGCGCGGGCGAATGGTTCGGCGGACTGGATGAGAACCGGCTGGAATGGTCCGAGGGCCGCGACTTCGATCTGGAACCGCGCTCGCGGGTGCGCCCGGACCTGGTCATTCGCGGCTGGGTGGAAGTGAACGGGAAGCCGCACACCAACTTCGTTCGCACGGTCAACTTTCAGCGCCAGGAGTTGCCTGCGGTGAGTGGCACCAAGGGCACGGCTTTCGTGAAGCCGTAAAGGTGGGGCGCGTCGCTCCGCGCGCGCCGCTGGATCGGAGAGCAGGACGAAAGCTGCCCCAAGCCGACGACGGCAAAAACGATCCCGTCCATTTTGTTTTACTCCGCCTCACCCC
>JAYVWQ010000501.1:0-2465 GCA_043785945.1 Akkermansia sp. | reverse complement strand
TGGCCGACGATGCCGCCTTAACCGCCTGGCACGTCGTGGCCGATGCGCGTTCGGTCTGGGCCGTCTTCGCTGACGGGCAACGCGTGAAAGTGATCGGGTGCATTCACCATGATGGCGCGCGTGATCAGGCGCTGTTAAAACTGGAAAAACGAATGCCCCGTCGGCAGGTGGCCTTATGCCGGGACATGCAACCGGTGGCCGCCCGGGCTTATGTCATCGGTGCGCCCAAAGGATATAATTTCAGCATCAGCGACGGATTGATCAGCCAGATTCAGATCGTGAACGGGTTCCTTCAATACCAACTGTCCTGTCCCATTTCTCCGGGAAATAGCGGGAGCCCAATTTTCAACCAGCACGGTGAAGTCATGGGCATTGCCTCCTGGACCAAGTCCGACGCGCAGAACCTGAGCTTCGCCATTCCCATCCAGGCCTTCAGTCGCCTCAATGTTTCTGAACGCCCGAAAAGTTGGGAAGAACTCGCGGCCACCGGCTCCACGGCGCCGCACGCCCGGTTGGAACAATCGCGTCAGAGCACCGACCAGGCGCGCAAAGAAACGGTGGATACAAATGGTTTCGTCGCGTTCCAAGAATGGTACCATGACTCCATTGGCAAGTCCGTGACCATCGTGACGCGGGAAGAAGGACGAACCAACAATTTTACTTTCACCGTAAAGTAGCAAAGCGCGGGCGCAGGCGGCCTTGCTGATTCCCTTGCCGCTCTGGGGCGGTTCTGCTCCAGTCTAATTTCGCCCTGAGTCGTGCTTCTATCCCTGAGCCCCGATCTCAACCGCGCCGCGCGTTCACCACTCCGCATTTGGAGATCAGCTTCAAGCATGTGAAATCCTCCCGCGAATTCGAGGCGCAGGGTCTGCCCGACGGCTCCGCCTCGCTGAGGCTAACCGTGAAATTTTGAGCGTTGAGCGCAGCTCACTCCGCCTCAATCCGAATGGTGTGCGTAACCGGCACGAAGGCCGTCTTGACCGCAGCCACGAGCGGGGCGCGGGTCTTTTCCGTGGCGGCGGCGATCTGGTCGCGGTCGAACTTCCCGTCGGCCCCGCGCAGCGCGTAGAGCGTCTTCATCTCCGCGTCCTTCACGTCGTCGATGGTCTTGTAATTCCCGCCGACCAAGTCGTGGAAGATGGATTTGATCTGCTTGGTCTCGTAGTTCTGCTTGGCTCCGACGGCGGCATCGACCTTCCTAAACGCATCACTGAACGGGTTCACGGCGAAGTCGGCGGCGAGGTTCACCCCTTTCTTCAAATCAGCGGCGGAATAGGATTTCGAGGTCATGCCCCAGGTGACTTTGTAGCTTTTGGCCGAGCCGTTTTTGGCCACGAGCACGAGGCGGTTCAATTCCTGATTGAAGGGAATGAGCGTCATCGCCGAGCGGATGCTGCCGTCGCTCTTCTCATCGCCGGTCGCGCAGAAGGGATAGCGCGCGCTGGTGATTTCCACTTCACCCTGCTTGGCGGAAACAACTTGGTGCCCCGCGCTCGCCACGGCTTTTCCCGATTTCAAATCCACCGTGAACGTCCCCACCGCGCCGTCCAGTCCGAGTCCGCGCAGAAAGGCATAAGCCATGACCGTGTGGCCCGCCCAGCCGGGATGCACGCCGTCGCCGCCGGCAATGGCGTAGTTGGTCCCATACTTCTTCTGTCCGTCGTGACCAGCCACCAGCATGGGCCAATACACGTCGGCGAAGTTCACGTTCCGAGCCTGCGCGATCTCGATATCGATGTTGCGCAGCGTGCCGAGATTGATGTTCTTCGAGGCCACGGAGGCGTCGTCCCAATTCTTGTTGCGACCCACGCAGCCGGCCGAGCCGAGCACGACGCGCGCGCCGTGCTCTTGGAAGGAGCGCACGATGGCGTCCTGGTTCGTGCGATAGGTCGCGCCGATTTTTTCTTCGTAGGGACGGTAGCCGTGGTCGTTCATGCCGTAGCAGGTCGTGGCAATGGTCGGCTCGAACCGCAGACAGTCATTGGTCATGCGGCGCAGGAAGCCGGGAGCCGTCTCGCCGCCCCAGCCGTATTGGCGCACGCTGACGTCGAGTTGCGGCACGCAGACGGTGAGATACGTCTCCATCATGCGGGAATACATTTTCTGCTCGGTGATCGAGTCGCCGATGATGGCGAGCCGGTCGCCCTTCTTCAGCAACAGCCCGGCCGGCTGCGGTGCGGGCTGGGGATCGAACTGCGCGAAGTAAAGGTCCGCCGGCTTGGGCGGCAGCAGAGCCGCGCGCGGCGCGGAGCAACAGGCGTCCTCAACGGTGTGGCAGCCGACCAGCGTCAGGGAAATGGCGAGGGCCAGCGACAGGGGAAAAAAGTGGGTGCGTTTCATAAAAGTGGGAAGTTTCTAAAGCAAGGCCCGCCGGAACGGAAGCAAAGAGTGGCGGGACCGGCCAGAAAAGGACGTACCCCGGCGCGGGGGTCTGTGACCCGCGCTCCCCGAACTGGATTGTTTTG
>JAYVWQ010000500.1:0-6166 GCA_043785945.1 Akkermansia sp. | reverse complement strand
ATTGCCGTTGTTGATCACCACCGGGTCGGTGAAATCCAACGGGTCCGTGCGGTAGCCGTAGAGGTAGGCGCGGTTGGTATAGGTGCCGGGGGGCACATTGCCGATGACATAATAGCCATCGCTGTCCGTGTAGCCGTAACGATAGGTGCCGATGTCGGTGATGGAAGCGTTGGTTGAGATACCGTCCGGGGCAGGCGGGGCGTTGGCCGGCTTCACGCCGCTGTTATGCACGCGCACGCCCGGCACCGGGTTGCCATTCGAGTCGAGCACGCGACCACTGATCGTGAAAGTATTGGGCGCTCCGACTGTGACGACGACATGGGCGCTGGCCACGCCGCCCTTCATGTCCGAAACCTCGCAGCGCACGACATACCGGCCGGCCGCATTGAAGGTCTTGCTTTGCACCGCCGCATTCGCGCCAAAGGTGTAGTCGCCGAAATCCCAGTTGTAGGCCAACTGATCGCCGTCCGCGTCCTGCGCCACGACCGTGAAATTGACGCTGCCGCCATTGGACACGGTCAGGGAACTGGCTTCGAGAGTCATAACCGGCTTTTGATTGCCGGGGAAAGGCCCGGCCTGCACCACGAGGTCAATCCACTTGTCGGAGGGATCGGGACCGCCCCCGCGCGCCACGGGCGTGAAGTGAAGATTGGCATGGGGATCATGGAGCGTGCGACCAATAATGAGCGCGGCGTCCTCCTTGCCATAAGTCGTGTCCGGCGTGGTGTCGATCAGCACATTCTGGCCGATGGAACGAAGCCGGCCAATCGTCACGCCGCCCAAGTTCCAATCCACTTCCAGGCCGTTGGCAAACCAAGGATTGTCCGGGAAACCCTGCCGGTAGCTGAACCAATACTCGCGCAAGGCGTCCTTGCGCATCCGCATCGCGTAATAGCGGCCCTCGCTGATGTGCGTCGTGTCGAAGGCGTAGATGCGGTTGGTCGTGCTGCCGGTGGCATTCTTGATGAACCCGTCGGGCAGCCAGTGCATCCGGTTCTTGAACATGGTGCTGAAGTGACCGCCGCCGCTGCCCATCACGTCGTGCGGGTTGCCGTATTCCTGGGACGGCTCATTGCCGGTGCTGGGAATGTAAGGCGCGTTGAGATCGTTGTGTCCAATCAGACTGTCTGGATCGATGGGGAACGGGGGCTGCGGATTGGGCGGCTGCACCGGACCGGGCGTGCGGCCCTCGGGCTGCCAAAAATTCGCGTGCGGCAAGCCGAAGTTATGACCCAGCTCATGGCTGAGGGCACCGGGCGAGCCATTGAGAATGCCGCTGGAGAGACCGCCAAATTGATACTGGGGGAGAGAATTGCACAGCACGTAAAACGTCGGGTAGTAATCTCCCGAAAAGTAACCCAGTGCGGCCGCCCCGGCGGCGGCATCGCTCAACAGGGCATTAGGAGATTCTCCGTAGAAGTTTTTCCGCTCCGGCAGGCGGATCAACGGGGTCACCGTCGTCTCCCACCAGACCGTGTTGTAGGAGCCTTGATTGAAAAAGTTGTTGTTCGCCTTGGCCGTGGCCTCCGCAGCGTCATCAGACTGCGGCGGCAGTGGGTCGTCGGCGAAGAGGACACGGATGTAGAGCAGTTTCTTGATGCCCTGCGTGTCGCTGCCATTGAGCGGGGGGAGTTCATCGGGGGTATGACTCCGGGGCTGGGAATCATTGCCCGAGGCCCAGATCAAACCGTGCGCCCCGTTCATCATGTCCGTGAACCGCCGGGCGTGCTCGGCCTGGCAGTAGCTGAAATAATCATCGCCGAATTGCAGCACGGTCGCGGAGCCAAACTGCGCAGCCAGCTTGCCCGAAGTGCCACAGATGGCCTCGGCCTTGAGCTTGCCCTGTTTGGCCAGATCGCTCTTCTCTTCCGCGTCGTCCACCAGACGCGGGCCGTCCGCGCTTAGGGCAAGCAGATCCTTGCCGGAAACATCCTCCGTCACCGACACGCCATGCAGGTAGGCATTCCGATGGGCGGGCTGCTCCAGTCGCCCGCCGTACGTGTAGGTCTGGAAAGTTTTTTTGCTCAGGACCAAGCGCTTGGCCGTAACGGGCTTCCCGTCAACCACCTCGGTGTGGGACTCGTCGGTTTTCGTGTTCACCACCACTTCGTAGGCCGTGGCCGGAACGACGCTTTCCTGACCGGGCAGCGGCTTGTAATAGACCGGCCGGAACTCGCCCCGCGCACTCAGCGGCTGTTCGATCTGGCTGAGAATATTTTCCGGCAACTGCTTGCGCACCGAGTACGGAAGGGCGCGGTGAATCGCTTCCTCGGGATTAGTGCGAATCAACTCAGCCATCTCTGCGCGCCGGACCTTCGCCATCGCTTCCCCGGCGGGATGCAAGGCGACCCGCTGCGCCGCGTCCGCCGCGAGGTATTCGGAAACCCACGTTTCAAAGGGACGGGTGGCAGGCGACCCCACGACCACCGCGCTCGGGGTCGCGGGGTTAACCGCACGAGAACTGGCGGGAGCCGGCGCAGTGACGGGGGCCGGGGCCACCGCCGTGGGCGACTCGGCGCGCATGGATGATTCGGCCCGAGGGCCGGAATTCATGCGCAAAATTAACAGCAGGGTCAGGAGGGTGACTACCGCCCCTGCCGCGAGCCAACGAAACGTCTTCATGAAATACGCGCTTAACTTTCACCGTGCGCACCGTGTGAACCCAGTTCACCCCGGCGCTTGCACTGTTGTTTGGGTGCAACGGCCCACGCTCGAATGATTGGAAGGAAGGAACCCGCTCACGGCTTGCCCGCGTCCACACGGACGCGGTAAACGCGTAGAGGAGATTCCGCCGCATCCCTCACTGTCACCCGTGCGTCATCTGGACCGTTGATAAAATTCGTCAGCGTCTGCCAGACGCCGCCCGCCAGCGAGTCGGTGAACTCGACGCGGCTGGCGGAATTGGCCGGAGCGTTCCAATGAAGGACCGCCTCCGAACCGTGGGGCGCGAGCGCAATGCTCAGGCCAAAATCAGCACCAGCCAGCACCCCGGCGCGGGCCGCCTTGGGCGATGCAGCCAAGGGCGAGGGAACCAAAACACATTGATCGCCCGCCGTGTCGAAACCGGGCACCGGGACAGGGCTGCAATCGTCGGCGTTCACAATGCCGTCGCCGTCCGAATCAATGTCTTTGCTCCGCACCAAGGCGGCGTTGAACGTGTAGGTCAGTCCATTGGTATAGACCAAGCTGGTCGAGCTTTGCCGCCCGGCGTAACTGCTCACCCAGCGGATGCGGCCGAAGCTGCCGCCGGTCAGTTTTTCCGGTTCCAGATTCGAGTCCGCGAAGTAAATCGTGAAATCCGGATCGATGCCGAAGGCCAGGTTGAAGTTCGTGGCCACGTTCACCAGTTCCAGATAGTCCACATAGAGGGCGTTGCTCACACCCGCACTGCGGAAGCGGAACTTGTTGCCGCGCACGCCGTCCAGAGTCAGCCGGCCGAGCGCCAGGTTGTTCGAGTATCCGGCGGCAACCTCACCACGATTTTGTCCGGGCCAAGTGATGACCGATTCGCGGAACGGTTCAGCCGTCGAGTAAATGTGGGTGCCCAGCAGGTCACCCGTGTTGGTCGGGCGACGCGGAATCTTCACCCCCGAGGTCACGCGCCATTCGTTGGTCGTGACCGTCCCAAAATCACCGAGTGAATTGGTGGCGTCGAGCAGCAGCCCGCCGCGAATGGACTGGTTGAACCCGTTGTTCGCGGTCCCGGCGCTCACCGAAGAATTTTCCAGGCGAAGATTGTTGCCATGCAACTCCACATCCGACTGCGCGAAAAGCAGTGCATTGGAAATTACCAGGCTGGGCGCATTGAGAATGGCCACGCCGCTGTTGGCCAGGAAAAAGGCCGGGGCGGAGGTGGTGCCGATGACCTGGGCATTGGTCGCGCGCACAAAGATGGAGGCCGCGCTCAGGCTGCCGCGGTTCACGAAGTTGTCGAGCGCGGGCACGGTCGTGGCATTGTTATGACCCGCCTGGAAAATCCCAAAGTAAGCCGAGGCCGGGACGTTGATGGAGCCGTCGTTGGTAAAATTCAGGAGGCGCTGAAAATTGGTGAAGGCCAGATTCGCCCGCGCGGGCAGGTTGAGCTGCCCGGTCCCTTGCACGGTTAGACTGGTGGCTTCAATGGCCAGTCCGGAATTCACCGAAATGATGTCCGATATGACGATGTTTTTCGCGCTGACGGAGAACCGGTTCATGGTCACGGGCTGGGCCGACTGGAGGCAGTTGTCGATGACCAGGACGTGGTAGCGCACGGAGTTCAACGGACCCGAAGCGGAGTTGGTCACAGCGTTGGTCACATCCACGCTCCACACCGTGCTGTAGGCCGAGATGCTACCAAAGAGACGGCTGACCGTGGCCGGGGCCACATTCGAGATCAACAGATCGGCATTGGTCGAGCGCACGTTAAAGTCGATGAAAGGCGCGTCCAGTTGGGCCAGCGAGTTGCTGATGAGGTCGCGTGTGGAAATGCCAATGAACTGCTGTGACCGGATGCGCGCATTGGCCAGATTCAGATGCTCGGCGTTGATGCTGACGTGGCCGGCAAAGTTGGTCGGATCGCTCAAGGCCGGATTCACTCCCAAGGTCGCGGGGGTCAGCACGTCCGAACCGCCAATCGAGGCGGAATCCGCCGCGTAGATTGTGCTGGCCGTATTGTTGCGGAACTGGGAGTTGTAAAAAATGCTGGGACTGAAAACCGCGTTGTTCGTGTCGGCCAAGCCCGGGAAATCAAAGAAGCAATAACGCCCCTTGATCCAAGTGTAACTCGAGGGCCGGCGCACGGAACGGGCCTTGACCGACGTGGTGAGGGAGGGGCGGACCAGCGTGATATTGGTTTGCGCGGCCGAGGTATCGATCAGGGTCAGGTAGTTGGTGCCGAACTGCTGCTCCACGATGTCGAAATCCACGCTGCGGAACTCGACGACCGCCGCATAAGCCGCGCCCGCACGGCCCGTGGTCGGGACGAACCGGACCTCCGTGAACAGGTTCGACGAGAGAAAACTATTCGTCGGCACGAAAACGATGTTCACCAGCGTGTTGGTGGACACAGTTGCCACATGCATGTAGGCCGCATATCCAAAGCCGCAATTAGAGGACGGCAGCGTGACAGACTGTGTGAAAACCAGGCTGCTAAACGAGGATGGCACACGCACCTGATGCGCAGGCGACCGGGGACTGGGGAGTGAAAAGAAGCTTCCGGCATTGGTGAGGGAGCGCAGATCGAGGGGGCTTCCGTTGGTCCCCAGATCGTTATTTTGGCCAGCCCCCCATGATTGATCCGTGATCGAGGCGTCGGCCGTGAAGGTCGTAATCGGCGTGGTGCCGCTGGGAAAAAAGGAACTGCAAGTGTTGAAAGTATTGAGTGCTCCGACCCGGATGCTGCTGCCCGACAGGTCGGCCGTGCCCTTGGCGGCGAGGAGGGTGATCCTGGCCGTCTCTCCGCCGTCCAGCCGCCCCGTGTTGTAGATATTCGTGGCGTTGATGGCGAGCAGCGTGCTGACCGTGATGTTCCCGTCGTTGTAGAAGACCGAGGAGGGCAACTGGAGGAACTTGGAACTGGCAATCAAGGTGTTCTTCTTCCTGCCCCTGGCCTTCCCGGTCGTGTCGTTCTCAAACCGAAAGCCCGGGAACCCGCTCATCACCGCCGTGTTGGTCCAGTAGAGGACGTTCTGCGCCTGGAACGGCAGCGTGGTGAACACCTCAAAAATGCTGCGATTCAGGAAAGCGCGGGCGTCAATCTGCGGGGGAATGTCGCCGAAGTTGATGGCTGAATTATTGATGTAGATCGGCGAGGTCGAAGTCGGCACCGGCTGAGGGGCGGCCCCGGCCAAAGTCATTCCGACGGCGGCGATCAGGAGGGAGGCTAAAAATTTCTTCATACTCGCGCGCTTAGGGAACAGGAGTGGGATGCAGCACCTTCTGGCGTAGTTCTTGGAGAGACACAGGCCCGGTGGCCGAGAAAACTATGGGTGGATTGGTGGAGCCGTCAAAGAAGCCCCAAGCGCGAGCCGGCAGGAATGTCCCCGAGAATGCTGTATCCTCTCCCGGCACTTCCCCATTGAGATTTGCAGTAATGAAATAGGGGTATCGGTCCGTGAAAGTAAGGCGAACCTGCGGAGGGATGACACCAGGGCCGCGCGTCGATCCCGTTGTGTCTGAACCGTTAAGT
>JAYVWQ010000499.1:0-2825 GCA_043785945.1 Akkermansia sp. | reverse complement strand
CCCGCGCAGCGTGACCCGGCCCTGGCTGGTGATGATCTTCACGTTCTTCGCGTTCACCGACATGCCCTTGTCAGCCATGATGCCCTTGCGAATCTGCGCGGTGGTGTCTGTGTCGGCCCGGCTGTTGCCCTGGTCGAGCGGGGTGAGAGTGCGGCTGTCGCGGTCGCGTACATTGCGGGCGGTGTTGTCCGCGTCGGTCATGGTGTTGGTGGTGAAGTACGGCTCCATCTTGTAGGCGCGATACACACGGTCTGAATACATGGGCTGGTTAAAGTCCGGCCATTGACTGGCCTGAAAATGCGGGGCGGCGCTCATCATCTCCTTGGTGGTGTCGAGTTGGAGGGTGTCGCGCTCGGCGTTGAAGCGCAGGGCGGTGGGCGGCACGGCGCTCAGTTCGTCGCCCATCCCGAGGAAGCCGCCGGAAGAAACCACTACGGCCACGATGCGGCCGGATTGCACGTCCACCAGCAGGTTGTCCACTTTGCCGAGCTTTTCATCCTGCCGGTTCTTCACCGTGGTGCCAATGAGCTTGCTCGCCTTCTGCGCTTGGCTGAGGCGCGCGGCGGGAATCATCCACTGGCTGTCACCGGTCATGCGGTCTTGGGCCCAGGTGCCGTCCGCATTGCGGCGGGCCACGGTGTTGGGCGCTTTGTCGGAGTCACCCTTGTGGATGAATTTGAAGGCGGGTTCCTGCCCGTAATAGGTATAGACGGAGGAAAGGTGTTCCATGTCGCAGCACTCGACCCACTTGGCGCTTTTGAATTCCGGCGCGCTTTGGAGTTTGGCCTTGGTCGCATCCAGGTGGAGAACCTTGTTCGCGACATCGTGGTGCAAGGCGCCCGGCGGCACGGCCGTCAGCCGGTCGCCCACCCCGGCCAGTCCGCCGCTGGAAATGATCACCTGCACGATGCGGCCGGATTCCACATCCACCGCGAGGTCTTCCACTTTGCCGAGCTTTTCGCCCTGATAATTTTTGACCGTCATCCCCAGGACGTCGCTCGCCTTGGCCGCGCTGTTCAGGTGGTCGCCGCGCATGTGGCCCGCGCGCTCATGGGTGAGTTCGGTTCGATCTGACTTGGGGTCGAGTTTGTCCTGGGCCAAGGCCGAGAGGGTCAGGGCCGTGGCGGTCGTGGCGGTGAAGATGACTTGTAGATTCCGTTTCATATTCTTTTTTGTGTTTAGTTATTTGTTTTGCCGAGAGCGTTTTATTTCTTACGACAAACACATTGGTCAGAACCTTTTCCGGGTTCTATGGGGTGTTGTGCCGTGGGGTTCACACCCCAAGGAGGGAGTCGGTTCATTCCCGGTCCGGCTCCTTGGGAGGGGCTGCTGCTCCGGCCTGCCTCAATCGGCCCACGGGTAGAACACCCCATAGGCTGGCGGGAATGATTCTGTTTCGATCCTCTCGAACGCGCTGATTCGCATTGGCGTGGAGGTTGGGGTTGGGCGGGCGGGCTGCGCTTTTATCAGAGGGGGCAGCCCGCCCTTTTCTTTTCCTCGGCCCTCCTCGTGCGTGCTTCGCCAAAAATCCCGTCGCTCAAGTTGACGGAAGTCAGGTCCAGAATCGGTCTGCTTGCCCCCTTCGTCACACCTCCCAGGCCCCGCTTGAAGTACGGAAAAACAAACTTCCAGAGAGCGTTACATCAGCGAATTACTTCCGCGCCTTTGTTCGGCACCCTGAACCTCGGCGCGCAATCCCCCATTGGCCCGGACTTCAGGGGGGAGGGGCTTTGGCCGCTCTACTGTGCAACAAGCGAGGGAGGTCGCAACAGATCGCGCGGGGTGGCGGGGCGCGGTTCACTAGAGCAACGGATTAATTATGTTTCGACAATTGAGGCGCAAGGCCACCGTTTACTGGGGCGCAGCCGTCCTGGCCGCCGTGGTCACGATGTCGGTAGCAGCCAATCCCCAAACCATCTACCGCAAGGTGCTCCCCTCGGTTATGACTCTGGAGGTAGAAAATCAGGCGGGGGAACGCTTCGTCGGCAGCGCGGTGCTGACACTGACCGATGACACCGCGATCACGGCCTGGCATGTGGTGAGCGATGCGCGCTCGGTTTGGGCCATCTTCGAGGACGGCACGAGGGTGAAAGTCTCCGGCTGGCTGGATCGCGACCCGGAACGGGATCTCGCCCTGATCAAGTTAGGGCAGCCGATGCCGGGGCGGCGCGCGGTGTTGAGCCGGGAAATCGAATCCGTGGCGTCACGGGCCTACGTGATCGGTGCTCCGAAAGGGTACGGCTTTAGCATCACGGATGGGCTGGTCAGCCAGATTCGGCAGGTGGGGGGCTTTGCCCAGTATCAAATTTCCTGTCCCGTCTCGGCCGGAAACAGCGGCGGTCCGGTCTTGAACGAGAAGGGACTGGTGATCGGAATTGTGTTATGGACCAAGTCGGATGCGCAGAACGTCAGCTTTGCCATCACGAGCCTTGAGGTGGGCCGCTTGAAGGTGAATCAGGCCGTTTCAGTCTGGCCCCAAGCGGCGACCCCACCCCTCTCGTTCGGGCCGGCGGCGACAAACTCCAGCGCCCTAGTCAGTACGGAGCGCCAAGAATTTTCCTCCGCTAGTTTTACGGACTTCATCCAGCGACTGGCTCAATCCGCCGGGAAGCAGGTGTCCGTGGTGGTGCAAGAGGATGGGCGGGAAAAGAAATTCAGTTTCACCGTGCCTTGCGAGTGGAAGTAGAGCCGCGAGATCCGATGTTTTCCGGCCTACGCTGCCATGCTAGGGAACCGCTGATTTAATCGGCATTCGTAATTGTGCGTGAATCCCGACTCGCCAGGATGACGCAGGAACGATTTTGTTTTCAGCAGAAAGTAATTTG
>JAYVWQ010000498.1:0-6055 GCA_043785945.1 Akkermansia sp. | reverse complement strand
ATTGGAACATCAGCACCAACGAAGATTACTTCTCCGACCGGTGGTGCGAATTGCTTGGTTACCCGCCAGGTGAACTGCCGCAACACGCGGACACCTGGGTTTCGCGTCTGCATCCCGACGAGCGGGCGTGGGTTCTGGAACAGGCGCGTGCCCATCTGGAGCAGCACGCGCCGTACGATATTGAATACCGGTTGCGAACCAAGACCGACGACTACCGGTGGTTCCGCGCGCGCGGACAGGCCGTCTGGAATGAGGCGGGCCAGGCCATTCGCATGGCTGGTTCCATCTCCGACATCACCGAACGCCGCCGGGCTGAGATGGAACGTGACCGGTTTTTTGCCCAATCGCCTGACCTCCTGGCCATCGCCGGTTTCGATGGACGCTTGAAGCGCGTCAATCCGATGTGGACGACGTTGCTGGGCTACCCGGAGGCAGACTTGCTCGCCATGCCCTATCTCGATCTGGTTTTCCTGGCGGACCGGGCCGCGGTCGAGGACACGTTGCGCAATCTCTTCCACGGCCAGCCAGTAACGGACTTCGAAGTGTCCGTGCGCTGCCGGGCCGGGAGTCGCAAGTGGATCCAGTGGAACATCACCTCCGTCGTGAGCGATCAACTGTTCTACGCGGTGGGTCGCGACATCACCGAACGCAAGGAGACGGAGGAACGGCTGCGCGCCTACCAGGAGCAACTGCGGGCGGTGTCCGCCCAGCTTTTGCAGACCGAGGAGGCCGAGCGCCGCCGCATCGCCTCCGACATCCACGATCAGGTCGGCCAGACCCTGGCCGCCTGCCGCATCAAACTGGGCGAGTGCGTGGCCGCCGCCAGCGACCCGGCGCTCAAGGCGGGGACTGAAGCGGTGCGCGCGCTGGTGGAGCAGGCGATTCAAGAGACCCGCTCTCTCACCTTCGACCTCAGTCCGCCGGTGCTGCACGAACTCGGCCTAGTGCCGGCGTTGGAGTGGCTGGCCGAAGAGCATACGCGCCGCGACGGCGTGCTGGTGCTTTGCGAAGCACTCGGTCCGACCCCGTCACCCGGCGAGCTGAGCGTGCTCCTCTTCCGCATCGTGCGCGAACTGCTGGTCAACGTCGCCAAGCACGCGGGTGCCCGCGAGGCCCGCGTCCGGCTGCGCTGCGATGCCTCCGCCATCCGCATCGAGGTGATCGACGACGGCGTCGGCTTTGATGCCGCCGAGGCGCTGGTGCCGCAGGGCCGCTCCGACGGCTTCGGCCTGTTCAGTATTCGCGACCGGCTCCGGTTCATCGGCGGGCGGCTGGAGCTGGATTCCGCGCTTGGGCGAGGCACGCGCGTGGTGGTGACCGCGCCGATGTCGGCCGCCGTCGCCGCCAATGAAGGGAAGTTGCCGTGAGCGTCATCAAAATTCTCCTGGCCGATGACCACAGAATCGTCCGCCAAGGCCTGCGGTCGCTAATTGAGAAACAGTCCGGGTTGCAGGTTGTTGGGGAAGCCGCCGATGGCCGCGTCGCCGTGAAACTGTGTGCGGAACTCAAGCCCGACCTGGTGGTGCTGGACCTGACCATGCCCGGCCTGACTGGCATGGCGGCGGCCCGGCAGATTCTGGCGGCGCAGCCTCAGGTCAAGGTGCTGGTGCTCTCGATGCATGCGGACCGGCGGTTCGTCGCGGAGACTTTGGGAGTGGGAGTGTCCGGGTATCTGCTCAAGGACAATGCGTTTGAGGAATTGTCGAAAGCCATCAGCACCGTCATGGCGGGACAAGTCTTCCTCAGCCCGCAGATCTCCGGCCTGGTGGCGCAGGATTACAAACAAAAGCGGGCCAGCGGAGACACGGAGATCGCGCCGCTGCTCTCAGAGCGCGAGCGCGAAGTGTTGCAACTCTTTGCCGAAGGACATCGCACGAAAGAAATCGCCGCCCAGTTGAACTTGAGCGTGAAGACGGTGGAAACGCATCGTGCCCAGGTGATGACCAAACTCAAACTCGACAACATCGCCTCGCTCACCAAGTACGCCGTGCGCGAAGGACTGACCAGCGTGTAGCCGGCGACGTGAGGAGGCAGAACCGTCGGTGCGGAACCAAGAATCCGCCTCCTCACGTCGGTTGCCATCTCTCATGGGCTCAGGTTTTTCCCCCGTTGGAATCAGGTTTTTCCCCCCATGAGTGAGTTTAGCGCTTACCGATGGATGGAAGGTGATTACTAATCTCACTTCGCATCGGGCTGGGTACCGCGCTTCTCGCCTCGCGTTTCTCGGCGGAACCTTCTTCACCGCGGTCATTCTGCTCGCGCCTCCGGCACGCGCGCAGAGCCAGGGCGATGTCGCTGTCTCCCTCCTCGCGCGGAAAGTCTTGGTGAAGGAAGGGAAGGAGATTCTTGTCCCCGCCGACCGCGCCGTGCCGGGCGAAGTGATTCAATACGACGCGCGTTATCAGAATCAGGGCAAGCGCGCGGTACAGCAACTCGCCCCCACGCTGCCCATTCCCGTCGGCATGGTGTTCATTCCCGACTCCGCCGTGCCGGCACCGGTGCAGGCCAGCCTTGACGGCAAGACGTTCGCCCCGCTGCCGCTCAAGCGAAAAGTCGCGCGGGCTGGCGGCCGAGTCGTGGAGGAGGAAATTCCCGCCACCGAATTCCGCGCGCTCCGCTGGCAGGTGGGCGACCTCGCCGCTGCTGGAAAAACCAACGTCATCGCCCGCGCCCGCCTGGCCCAACGCTGAACACGACACAACTCCGGAACACTCTACAAACAGCGTAACAACGAATCTCCATGAAGAAGTACTCACTCAGAATGGAAACCCTGCCAACCCACGCGCGCCGCGGCCTTCGCTGGCTTCGGGCCGCCTCGGGCGGTTCAGTCCGCAAGGCCGCGCTGACTTATTTCGCGCTGCTCGTCTTTATCGCGCAGGCCACACCGCCTCCGGCCGGCCAGCAAATCGGCAACCAGGCCAGCGCCACCTACACCGATGCCAGCAACACTCCGCGCACCGCGACCTCCAACGTCGCCATCACGACCGTGCAGCAGGTGTCGGCCTTCACGCTCACGACGGACGGGCAGGCGAAGTTCGCCGCGCCGGGAGGCCAGGTGTTTTATCCGTACACGCTGGTGAACACCGGCAACGGCATTGACACGTTCACCCTGAGCGCGGCCAACAACCCCTCCGGCGACAACTTCGACCTCTCCTCGCTCACGCTCTACGCGGACGTGAACGGCGACGGCCTGCCCGACAACAACACCGCCCTCACCAGCACGGGACCGCTGGCGGCGGGGGAGACCTTCAAGTTCGTCGCGGTGGGCACGGTGCCGGGCGGCGCGAGCGCGAGTCAGACCGCGGCGATCACGATCACGGCGGTCGGCACCGCGACGGCTTCGCCAGCAGCCGCGCAGAACAACACCGCCACCACCACCGTCACAGCCAACGCGGTTGTGAACGTGACCAAGGCGATCAGTTCCAGCTCCGGCAACGCGGGCAGCGGGCCGTACACCATCACGCTTACCTACAACAACACCGGCAACAACACGGCGACCAACGTGACTTTGCTGGACGTGCTGCCGCCCGGCATGACCTACGTGGCCGGCAGCGCGCACTGGAGCGTCACCGGCTCGGGCGTAGCGTTGACCGACGCCACGGGCGACGCGCAAGGCACCGCCCCCGACACCATGACATACGACTACAATGTCACGGCGGCGGGTAGGGTCACGGCCGTCATTTCCCGCGTGCAACCCGGCGCGACGCGCACCGTCACCTTCCAGGTCAACATTGCCGCCGGCCAGTCCGCGGGCACGATTCAGAACACCGCCACCTACACCTACGACCCCGGCACCGGCACGGTCCTCGGGCCGTTCAATTCGAATACCACGGATTTCGGCGTGAACCACACGGCGGGCGTGAGCCTGACCGGCAGCACGGTGGCCAGCGCGACTCAGGGCGGGACTGTGAGCTTCACCAACGTCGTGCAAAACACCGGCAACGGCGCGGACAGCTTCGACCTGACGGTGGCGAACACTTCCTTTCCGGCGGGCACCACCTTCACGCTCTACCAGAGCGACGGCAACACGCCGATGGTGGATAGCAACGGCAACAGCACGCCTGACACCGGCAATCTCGTGCCTGGTGCCAGCTACAACGTCGTGTTGAAAGCGGTGCTGCCCACCGGAGTTTCCGGGGCTAACGTCAACTATACCGCCGCCAAGACCGCCACCTCCCGCGCGAATTCCTCGACCAACGCCACCGTCAACGATGTGCTCACCAGCGTCACCGCTAACAGCGTGGACTTGAAAGCTGCCGCGGGTGTGGGCGTGGGCGCGGGACCGGAGGCCTCCGCCGTGCAGAGCCTGACGGGCAATCCCGGCGTCACGACACGCTTCACGCTCGTCGTCACCAACACCAGCGGTGTCGCGGACACCTACGACCTGAGTTACAGCACCAACGCCGCCTTTAGCACGGCCAATCTCCCGGCGGGCTGGACGATTGTCTTCCGCGACACCAGCGAAGCCATCGTCACCGGAACCGGCATCCTCCTCGCAGGTGGGACCAAGACGATTTACTCTGACGTGACCACTCCGGCCAGCCAGACACCCGGCACGACGGACCTCTATTACCGCATCGTCTCGCCGACCTCCGGCGCGAACGACCGTTTGCACGACGCGCTCACGATCAACACCGTGCGCAGTCTCGCGCTCACGCCGAACAACAGCGGCCAGGTTTATCCCGGCGGCACGGTGGTCTATAGCCACCTGCTCGCGAACAACGGCAACGTCACCGAAGGCAACGGTGCGGGCAGCAGCATCGCGCTGACGATGGCCGATTCCTTGAGTGGCTGGAGCGCCGTGACCTATTATGACGCGAACAACAACGGTGTCATCGACGGTAGCGACACGGTCGTCACTAACCTCGCCTTCATCAGCGCCAGCACGGCCGGTCTCTCGCCTGGCGAAACGGTGCGCCTGCTTGTGAAAATCTCCGCACCGCCCGGCGCCCCGCTGGGCGCGGTGAACGCGACCACCTTCACCGCCACAACCGCTAACGGTTCCTACACGACCACCGTGCCCACCGTCGTCAGCGCCGCCGATAACACGACCGTCATCTCCGGCGACTTGCGGCTGACGAAAGAACAAGCGCTGGACTCGAATCTGGACGGCTTGCCGGATGGGGCCTACAACGCGGCCGAAATCAGCACGGGCGCGTTCCCCGGAAAAAGCGTCCGCTATCGCATCACCGTGGTGAACAGCGGCACCGCGCCCGCGACGAGCGTGAAGGTGTTTGACACCACGCCGGCCTACACGCTCTACACCAGCACCGGCCCCGCCGGGACGACGGTCGGCAGCGTGACCACTGTGCCGGCCAACAACACCGCCGGCTCGCTGGAATTCAACCTCGGCACGCTCAATCCAGGCCAGTCCGCCGTCATCACGTTTGGCGTTCTGATTCAGCAGTAACTTGCGGATCCGGAAGGCGGGGTGGGACGTGGTGCCCCGCCTTCCATCCACCCGCAACGTGTTTCCAAGATGGATCTGGAAGCCTGTCACATGAAGACGATGAGAGCCGTCGCTCATTGCTCCCCAGTAGGGTGGGTGCTGTGCTGGATGCTGATGGCGCTCACGGCGGCTCGTGGCCACGCCGCCGCGCCGCCGACCGGCACGCCCATCAACAATCGCGCCTCGCTCGAATATTTCCTCACGGCCAGCCGCACTTTCGTCGCGATCCAGTCCGCCGCCGTGCGCGTCATCGTCGGGGGAACTTCGCCGTATCTTTTCACCAAGTCCGCCAGTCCCACCGCTCCCACACCCGGTCAGGAAGTCACCTTCACTCTCACGGCCACACTGCAGCCCGGCCCGCCGCCCAACACGTTCCCGGTGACGGTGAATGGAATCCCGCAGTCGATGCTCATCCTGCGCGACCCGCTGCCCGTCGGCACGCGCTTCGTGCGTTTTGAAACATTCAGCGGCTCCGGCACTCCGCTCTATCATCGCTCCGGCGACTCGGAGCATTCCTACGCCACCACGCCGCCCGTGCTCGCCACCCTCGATGCCATCGCGCTCGGGGTGGTCCATCCACCGGTCAACGCCTTCATTCCACTTCGG
>JAYVWQ010000497.1:0-2674 GCA_043785945.1 Akkermansia sp. | reverse complement strand
CAACTGCGTGTAAACCGTGTTGTCCGTCAGCCGGCCTTCCGTCGCCTTGGCGATGCCGAAATCAATCACCTTCGGCACCGGCACGCCGTCGTGCAGCGTGACGAGGATGTTCGAGGGCTTGATGTCGCGGTGAATGATCCCCTTCTGGTGCGCGTGCTGGATCGCCTGGCAAACCCTGATGAACAGATCGAGCCGTTCCTTGGTGGAGAGATTGGCCTGGTCGCAGTAGTCGGTGATGCGAATGCCGCGCACCAGTTCCATCACGAAGTAGGGCCGGCCCACGTCGGTCGTGCCCGCATCGAGCACTTTGGCGATGTTCGGATGATCCATCATCGCCAGCGCCTGCCGCTCCGCCTCGAACCGCGCGACCACCTGCTTGGTGTCCATGCCCAGCTTGATGACCTTGAGCGCCACGCGCCGCCGCACCGGCTCGGTCTGCTCCGCGACATAGACCGTGCCGCAGCCGCCCTCACCGACTCGCTCCAAAAGTTTGTAGCGGCCGAGCGTCTGGCCGACGGCTTCGTCGGGTGGTTCTTCGGCGAGGTCCAGTTTGATGGTGGCTTTGACGGCGCGCGTTGCCGTGGCCAGCGCGTCCTCCGGTTGGTCGTGGGCGGCAAGCAGGGCTTCAAGGCGTTGGCGGAGGGCGCTGTCTGTTCCGCAAACGGCCTGAAGAAAAGCTGCACGCTCAACGAGGGGCTTCTCGGCGGCCAGCGCGAACAACGCGGACTCACGTTCCTGGGGGGATGGCATGGATGTTTTGTTCATCTGCTTCTACATGCGCAATCGGCGGGCGGAAAGTATGGATAAATCTTTCGCAGCGTTTAGCCACGGATGAAACACAGATGAAACACGGATTTCATAGCCGTCTGGTCAGAACCCATCGGTGTTCAATCCGTGTTTCATCCGTGGCTCACTTGGTTTTTCCAACTTCGCGCAATTCGACCGTCAGCCAGGCGCGGGCGTAAGCCCACCATTGCTTGGCCGTGGGCACGGCGATGCCGAGCGCGGTGGCGGCCTCGTCAAAGCTCATGCCGACGAAATAGCGCAGCTTCACCAGTTCGGCCTTGCGTGGATCGAGGACGGCGAATTTCTCCAACGCCTCGTTCACCGCGAGCAATTGATCGTCGTCCGCTATCGGGGAGGGGATTTCGATTTCATCCACGTCCACCATCGCGGCTCCCGCACCCCGTTTCGCCGCGATCCGCCGCCGCGCGCGCTCAATGAGGATGCGTCGCATCGCCTCCGCCGCCGCGCCGAAGAAGTGGGCGCGATTCTGAAACGACGGGGCGTCACTGCCGCCCAGACGCAGCCAGGCTTCGTGGACGAGAGCGGTGGGTTGAAGGGTCTGTCCGGCGGCTTCGTGGGCCATCTTGGCCGAGGCCAGCTTGCGCAACTCGTCATAGACCAGCGGCAGCAACTCCGCCACGGCGCGTGGGTCGCCGTTCTTGATGGCCCCCAGCAATGGAGTGAGATCGGACACGCGAGCCACTGGCTTCATGCAAGGCGAGCGAGCGAATTATGCGCGCGTTGAGAGGCGCGCTGTTCCTATCCTCAGTTCTTCAACAGCTCCTGCACCGACACGCCGCGCAGTTCAAACAGCCGGCGGATGGCGTCCTCGATCAGGTTGTTCGGGCACGACGCGCCGGCGGTGATGCCCACGGTGATGTTCCCGTCGGGCAGCCAGGCGCCCGTCTCGACCTCGGACTGTTTGTGCAGATCGTAATGCACGATCAGTTTGTCCGAAGCCATCTTGGCCGCGTTCTTGATGAAGTAGGTGGGGAGCACGGCCTCGCCCATTTCCGCGAGATGCGAAGTGTTCGAGGAATTGTAGCCGCCGATGACCAGCAGCAGGTTCATCGGTTCCTTAAGCAGCTTTTGCAGGGCGTCCTGCCGGTCTTGGGTCGCGCCGCAGATGGTGTCGAAGAAGCGGAAGTGCTGATCCACCTTGTCCACGCCGAAGCGCTGGCTCATGGCCGCTTTCAAACGCCGCTGTACTTCCTCCGTCTCGTTGCGCAGCATGGTGGTCTGGTTGGCCACGCCCAGCGCGTTCAGATGGAGGTCGGGATCGAAGCCCGGCGAATACGCGCCCTTGAACTTGGCCAGAAACTCCTCCTTGTTGCCGCCCTTCACGATGTAATCGCAGACGTAATCCGTCTCCCCCAAATTATAGACGACGAGGTAATGGCCGGTGCCGTAAGCCGTGGCCTGCGAGGTCGTGGCCTTCGTTTCCTCATGCTTGGCCTTGCCGTGAATGATGCTGGTCACGGACTCCTTCGAGTATTGCCGCACGCGCTTCCACACGCTCATCACGTCGCCGCAGGTCGTATCCACGAGGATGCAACCCTTCTCTTCCAGCTTGCGGCGCGTGGCGACTTCCGTGCCGAACGCGGGAATAATCACCACGTCTTCCTGCCGCAGCCGGCTGATTTCCTCCTCCGTGGGTTTATTGGAAATGGTGATGATGCCGAGATTGCGAATCTGGTCGTTGACCTCGGGGTTGTGAATGATTTCGCCCAGCAGGAAGATGGGTTTCTCCGCCGGAAAGGACTTCCGCGCCGCGTAGGCCAGATCAATCGCGCGTTCGACGCCGTAGCAAAAACCAAATTCCTTCGCGAGCTTGATGGTCAGGTCGCCCGCCGAGAGCACGCCACCGTTGGCGCGAATGCGTTCGACG
>JAYVWQ010000496.1:0-3600 GCA_043785945.1 Akkermansia sp. | reverse complement strand
AAGCGCGTGGAGAAGTATCCGCTCAACGGCGAGAAGATGGGGCAATGGAAGGACACGCTGGCCCTGCTCGAAGCCGGCTTCCCGCGCAGCCAGGTGGATTTGGAAAAGCAGTTCAAAGTTGTCTCGGTGATCGCAACCAACGACGTGAACATCGCCACGCTGCAACCCCGCTCCGCCTCCGCGCGCCGCATGATGCCGCAGATCACCCTCGCCTTCGCCACGAACGACTTCCAATTGCGCGCCACCGAGCTGCAATTCGGCGACGGCTCGACCATGCGCAACGAATTTCGGAACGCCGGGCTGAACCCGAAGCTGGACCCCGCGCTCTTCGCGCCCAAGCTCGAACCGGATTTCAAAGTCGTGGAGCCGATGAAGAGATAGACCCGCATGATCACCGAACAAATCATCGGCCTTGCTCTCGCCCTCTTCGTTATGGGCGTCGGCTGCCTCGGCAGCATCCTCCCTGCTCTGCCCAGCACGCCGCTCGTGCTCATCGCGGCCGTCGGGCACAAACTCTATTTTCACGACGCCAGCCTCGGCGCGGTGGCCATGACGATGCTGGTGCTCATCACCGCGCTGGCACTGGTCATGGATTACCTCGCCAGCATCTACGGCGCGAAACGCTTCGGCGCGACGAGGCGCGGCATGGTGGGCGCAGTGGTGGGCGGACTCGTCGGGTTGTTCTTCAACCTGCCAGGTATTCTGCTGGGACCTTTTATCGGAGCGACCTTGTTTGAAATGATGGGCGGCCGTGAGTTCAAGCCCTCGGCCCAGGCTGGTCTCGGCGCGACCCTCGGATTGTTCGCGGGCGCGGTGGGCAAGGTCGTCTGCTGTCTCGCCATGATGCTGCTGTTCACCCTCAGCGTCCTTTGGCACACGCTGAACGCGAACTGACGGAGCGCCGAGCGTGGAACCGTCTTACGACTTGATGTCGCGCAGGTGGAAAGCGGTGCCGCCGATGACGAGGCAGGTGACGTTGAACCCGGCCAGCACGGAAAGCGCGGTGAAAATGCGCGGCCAATCCACGGGCTGCGCATAGACCATCATCCACGAGCGAAAATGGTGGAGCAGCAGGTAGGGCCGATAATCGGCGAGCGCGGGGATGCTCTCGAGCACGAGGTTCAGGAGCAGGAACGAGATGGAGAGAATGGTGGCCGCCGCCGGCTTCATGTTGAAGCAGCCGAACATGAAGGCCAGCGTCATCATGGTGGCGGCATTGAGCGCGAGAAAGAGATGGGACGCGGCGTAGAGCTTCAATCCTGCGCCAGCGGAAAGCACGGCGAAGATGTGTTCTGGCTCGGGGAAGAGAACAAACATGCCGCCCCAGGGAAACCACATGCGGGCGAAGAGCAGCGCCATGACGCCCAGCGCCAGCACGAGCACAATCGAGAACACCACGCCCGCCGACCACTTCACCAGCAGCAGACGCCAGCGCGAAATGGGCCGGCACAAAATCATCCGCAGCGTGCCGTCCTCGGCCTCCTTGGCCACGAGATCACCGCCGACCAAGCCGGTGTAGAGCGGCATGAGCAAAACGATCTGCGGGATGAGCATGATGAGCGCGATGGTCAAGGCGGAGATGTAGTCCTCAACGAGATAACCGTTGCCTTCCAGCGAACGCTCGTAGTAGCGCCGCCAGCCCTGCGAGAAATGGAAGCCGAAGAGCATGGCGTTCTGCGCCAGCAGGAACATGCCAAAGCCGATGTAGGTGCGCTTCTTGCCGAAGAGCTTCCAGAGTTCGTTGCGCAGTTGGAGGAGGAACATGGTCATGCGAGGGACGCGTCAACACGCGGCAGTTGTTTTCTCCCTCTCCCCTCCACGGGGAGAGGGCCGGAGTGAGGGGCGGTCAGGCCGGAAAACTCCGTCTTGCCAACAAGGACAAAAGCAGGCGAGGCGGGCGGCAAAAGATGGAGCGTTCTGAACCAACCACCCCTCACCCTCAATCCCTCTCCCCGTTGAGGGGAGAGGGAGGCCGAAAGCGTCGCCGTGATTTTTTCAAAGCATATCATTGACTGCCCTTTTGGTTCTTCTGCACGAGCGACAGATAAAACGCCTCCAGCGTCATCTCCTGCGGCGCGATCTCGAAGACGGAGAACCCCTGTTCCACGAGCACACGCACCAACGCATCAGTCTCGGTGCCATCCACGGGCGCGACCTGTGAACCATCGCGTGAGCCGTCGATCAATTTCCGCTCGGTCAGCACCCGCACCGCGTCGTCGAAGGCGTTCACGCGCAGGCGCACCCAGCGTTGCGAGCGCAGCGCGTCACTGATCGTGCCCTCGAAAACCTTGCATCCCTTCTGGAGGATGGCGATGCGGGTGCAGAGCTGCTCGACCTCGTTGAGCAGGTGCGAGGAGAAGAGAATGGTCAGACCGAGTTCGCGGTTGAGCCGCAGGATGGTGGCGCGCATCTCGTGGATGCCTTCGGGATCAAGGCCATCGCTCGGTTCGTCGAGGATGAGTAATTCTGGATTAGGCAGCAGCGCCTGCGCGAGGGCCAGCCGCGTTCTCATGCCGTGCGAGTAGGTTTTGACTGTGGACTGCTCGCGCCCAGTCAGACCGACCCAGTCCATGACTTCCATGAGGCGCGCCCGCGTGGTGGGCGCGGTGTATTGGGCGAAGACTTCGAGGTTCCGGTAGCCGCTCAAATAATCGTAGAAGACAGGCGTCTCGAAAATCGCGCCCACGTGCCGCAGGGCCGGGCCGCGCGCGCGTGTCACGTCGTGACCGCACACGCGCACCGAGCCGGAGGTGGGCCAGACCTGGCCGAGCATCATGCCGATGGTGGTGCTTTTGCCCGCGCCGTTGTGGCCGAGCAGGCCGAAAATTTCCCCACGCGGCACCGTCAGATCAAGGGCCTCGACGGCGGGACGGGTGCCGAACACTTTGCGCAACTGCTGGAGTTCAATGAGGGCGGACATCACTTGCTTCCTTCGATGGCCAGAAGGTTTTTAATGTGGCCGTCGGCGTAGAGATAATTGACGCCCCGCCCCGGCCCCACCGACGCGTGAAACGCCTCCTTGTCAAACGCGACGGGGATGTTGTGCGGATCAAAGTTGATTAAGAACACGACGAGATGATCCGCGTCCTGGCCGTTGATGAGGGTGTTCCACGCGTAGCTGGAGCCCGTCTGAACAAACAACTCCTTGCGGTCGGAAGGGCAGAGCAGCACGCGCCCATTGCCGAGGTAATTCGAGAGCACGAGGTCCATGGTGGCCATCGTGTTGGTCAGCGGGCTGGCGTTGGTGCTGAGGAGCGCGTCATACATGACGGGCATTTTGTTGTCGTTGTCCTGCACGAACATCTGGAGGGCGAGGCCGACCTGGCGCAGGTTCGAGAGGCACGCGGCGGACCGGCCCTGTTCCTTCGCCTTGCTGATCACCGGCAGCAACAGCGCCGCGAGGATGGCCATGATGGCGATGACGACGAGCAGTTCGATAAGGGTGAAGGCGGGGGAGTTGAAAGTTGAGAGTGGAGGGTTGAGAGCCGGAATGGCGTGAAAGGTAGGGCGCGTCGCTCCGCGCGCGCCGTCGGATCGGAGCGACGGGTTTTGTCGCCAAAAAATTGAGCCGGCTCGAACCACGGCGGCGCGCGCGGAGCG
>JAYVWQ010000495.1:0-13064 GCA_043785945.1 Akkermansia sp. | reverse complement strand
CTTCGATTTCGATCTCGTCGCCAAAGGTCAAGTTGAACAGCCGCAGACGGCTTATGTACTCAAACGGTGTCGCCTCCCGGAGGAAAGGAACGTCGATGTAGCGCTGTGTTTTCTTTCCGATATGAAAATTGGTGGCCACCGTGAGCGCGAAACCGGCCTCGGCTGCCTCCTTTCCATGCGTGATTTTGAAATAGCGCTCCGACGTCGTGTCTAAATAAACGTGATGTTCGTTGTGGGTATCTTCGATGCGGCTCAGGTATTCTTCCGCTGGGAGAATGAGATCATATTCCCGCGCCCATTCGACGAGGAGATTCCGCTCGAACTCCAGCCGCTCTACAAGCTCTACGTTCTGGATTCCACTTGTTTCCGCAGGCGCTCCCGCTGCTGCCGCGCGGAGGCGGAGGTCGGTAAGCGCTGATTCAGGCGCCATGTTTTGAGTTTATGGTTTTGTTCCGATTGTTCCCCTTCGGCCCCGAAGTCGGCGGGAAGCGTGCTGACGATCTTGAGCGTTTCCAGGCTCACTTGGATCACCTTTCCAATCAGCCGCACGATGTATTGCTCGTCGTCGGGGCGGTTGGGGTCGCTCTCAATCTCGCTGCTGGCGTCCGTGCTCACGTGGTATTGGTCGATTACCCATTCCAAGGCCGAGCGGTTGCCGAGGCGATAGTCGAAGACTTCGGGCGGGATGCCTTGGAGAGTCAGAAAATCGTTATAGACCAAGCCGCGCTTGTCCGGCGTCCATTTCATCTTCTCCACGCGCCAGTTTAGCGGCACGGCGCGGTTCTCGATCCGCTCCAGCGGGAATTCCTTGGCCTCTTCAAAGCCGACGTGCAACTCGGTCAGCTTCTTGCCCGCTTTGGCAATGACGCGGAACTCCGGCGCGAACGGAATGTGCGGCAGTTCACGTTTGAGGTTTGTGGCGAAGCGCTGGCGATAGCCGGGATGGTGCAGCAGGGCATAGACGTAGTGGAAGATGTTCCACTTCGTGATGCCCTCATCGGCGTAATGGCTTTGGAAGCGTACCAGCGTCGAGAACGGAATGTTCTCCTGCCGGTTCGCACCGTCTTCGTCGTAGGTGTAAAAAGGGAAGCACTGTGCCTTCTCGAATGCGAAATCCAATGCCGCGACTTTGTTGCTGATGAAACAGCCGAAAGCCTGCCGATTTCCCGCTCCAGGTGCGATGATAACGAGGTTTTCGTTTTCAGTTTCAGGCGTTGGAAAGAAATGATGCTGCTGATAGCGCCGCTGATTGAGCAGGTGGTCGAAGTAGAGATACTGTCGCGTGAACGGGCGATACTGGCTCCCGCGAATCTTGGCCGCATCGAAGCGAAGCTTTTCGCCGCGAGTTAATGCTTCCTTCAGCCGATCAGTCCATTTGATGAACGACGGATCATTGTTCACGAACGAATCGATATTTTGCGGATGGCCCTCATCGTCGTAACGCGACAACTCGGCGTTGAAGTTCTTTAACATCCTGGAGGTTTTCTTTCCCAAAGCGTCCGCGTTGAAATCGAAGACCCAATCATCGCGATTGGTTGCAACACCGAGCGAATAAGTTTGGAAGATCGCTGGCACGTTGGCTTTTTCATCTGCCTTGGCCTCTTTCGAGCCGATGGGCATGAACCCGGTGAACTCACCGTCGGTCTCGTTCGTCAGCCAGGTGTTCTTCTCGTTCGGCTTCAGCTTCTCCCACTCGACGCCCTCGATCGTCCCGGCCTTTTCGAGAAAGTGATACTTCTCCTCCTTGCGCCAATCCACCGGCACGGCGTGATGGAGAATTTTCCCCTGCCGCCGCGCGTTCTTCGCCTTGCCGGGCAGCCGGATAAAGAAATTAATGCTCACACCGACCTGGATGCCGAAGACGTTGTGAGTGGTGCCGGAAAGTTTGGGGTTCTTGCGCACGTTGCCGCCGAGATCGAGCACGTAGATGAGATCGAAATCCCGCGCGAGATGATGCCGCATCCCGTCGAAGGAGATTTCATCCACGAAGCTGTTGTTGTTCACGAAGGCGACGATGCCCGCGTCGCCGACGCGGTCAGTGGCCCAGCGAATCGCCTTCACGTAGGGATCGGCGAGCTTGCGCAACAGCGTGGCGCGTGAGTCCGCGCCGTAGGTGTTGGAAACGCGGGCGTCGAGCTTGAGATACTTGGCGTTCTTGTTGTTGTCGTTCTCGTTGACCTGGCCCGCGTTGTAAGGCGGATTGCCAATGCAGACGAAGACGGGTTGCCGCCGCTGGTTCTGAATGCGCGCGCTGTTGGCTTCGCTGATGGCGTCGAGTTCGCCCTGCACTCCACCGCCGGTGTGTTCTTCTGCGAGTTGGAAGGTGTCCACGAGGCAGATGCCCTCGAACGGCCGGTATTCGCCCGTCGTTTCGAGGTACTCGTGCTCGATGTTCATCGAAGCAACGTAGTAGGGCAGGAGCATCACTTCATTGCAGTGCAGTTCGCGGGCGTATTTGTGCGGCAGCGCCGACGGCGGCATCGCCCGCATGAGGTTCACTATGAAATTTCCCGTGCCGACAAAGCCATCCAGAATCTGCACCTCGGGTTCGCCCAGTCCGGCCTTCTTGCCGAACTCCTTGCTTCGAAGCAAATGATCAACGCTCGCGACCATGAAATCGACGATGGGCTGCGGCGTATAGACGATGCCCAGCGTGTCGGCCTGCTTGACCGCGAAGCCCTGGAAGAACCGCTCATAGACCGTGTTGAGAAACTTCTGCTTCTCTGAAAACTCCGTGATGGTCGTCGCCGCGTGTTCAAGTGCGACGTAGAAAGGATTAAGCGTCTTGAGGAAGTCTTCGCGAGAGAAAGCGCGAATGGTGAGGACCACTTTTTCAATCTCTTGCGCGATGACGTTCTTCTGCATGAAGTCACCGATGCCGAAGACGCCCTTGAAGATGCGCCACGTAAGAAGATGCTGCACGAGCATCTCTTCGACAGCGGCCTCGGAAAGATTCGGATTGATGGACCCACGGCAAAGCGTCACGAAGTCGATGAAGGCACGCTTGAACGCGGGATTCTTTTTCTGCTCGGTGGCGAGCAGGGCAGCCAGTGCGCGACCGTGCTCGGCAATGCGGTCTTTGAATTCGGCACTCGCCTTGTCCCATTCCTCCAACGCCGGCTCCTCGTAATCGAGAAACAAGCGCAGGGCGTCGGTAAGCTGCTCGGGTCGAGAGAGACCGGTATCGAGGACACGTTTGCCGTTTTGGTAAAGCACCGCGCGCTCAGGCGACTGAAAGAGAATGTTTCGCTGCGGATAGCCAAGAGCAAACTTGGCTTTGATTTCTTTATCGAGATCGTCAGCACCGTCCTTGGCCTCCCACAACCCATGCGAAAGATGGAATTGATCGACCACGGCACCATCCGCCCGCAGCGGCTTCTGGCCGCGCCGCAACACCGGGTACTCGGGCACGAGCTTCAAACCGCACTGACGGGCGCAATCGTCGAGCAGCGCTTGAAAGGCCGAGCGCACCGCCGTCTCGTGCGTAACGCCAAGTTGAGCAAACTCCGCAAGCGATTGCTGATAAGCTTCCAACGCTTTCTTCGACGGCTTGGCTGATGGGCGGACGGTCATTGGTGGCTTTGAATACAGCAAACAAAACTCGCTGCCCAGCTTTGCTTGCGGGTTGGATCAGGCGGGCACTTGTGCGACGGACAAGAAGCAACTCGCGCCGGACGAGGAACCGCCCGCTAAATCCGGGCGGAGTTGTCGCCGCGCGACAACTGCTGCCACTTGCGGACCTCACTCCCCGATGAACTGCTCCAGCGCCTCGTAGAGCGCGAGCGCGTCGGGCAGCGGCTCGCAGCCTTCGGGCGTGACGAGGCCGAAGCCTTCGCCGTAGGCCGGGCCGTTGGCCACGCACGCGTCGGCCTGGTTTTCAAAAATCTGGCGTGACGCCTTCTCGATCACTTCATCGCGCAGACCGTCCACCTCGTACTTCCAGCCGACGAGCGTGGCGCGGGGAAACCAGCCGCGCAGCTCGGCGATGATTTTGGGCGTGGGCACCAGCTCCACCAGCAGCGGTTCGCCCCGCGTGGAAAGTTTGCCGGAACGAATCTCGCTCAGTTCGCCCTTGGCTCCGCGCAGGAAAGATTTGCCAAAGGTGAAGTCGCTCACCGCCGCCGCGTGGAAGACGGCGTCCCAGCCCTCGTCGGCCAGGGCGCGCAGGCGGAGGCGCAGGTTCTCCGTGGTGGTGAAAGTTTCCACGCGCGCCGCACCACGGTCGCCGTGCCAGGTGGCCTGCTGGCCGATGAGCAGGGTCACGTCGTGCCCGCACTCGGTGAGGTAAAGGGTCAGATCGGAGCCGAGCCGGCCTGTCGAGTGATTCGTCAGGCGGCGCACCTGGTCGAGCGGTTCGTAAGTTGGTCCGGCGGTGACGATGCAGCGCATCGCGCAGACATTAGGGGGAAAGCGGAAAGCGGGAAGCGGAAAGCGGGACGAATTGGGCCGGGGGGTGCATCAAGTGCGTCTCGACCCTGTTCTTAACCGGAACCAGGCAGGGGAAACCGGATGGAGTCTCGCGAAGGACGCGAAGGGAGCGAAGGAGAAGTAAATTTTACTGCGCGGAAAAGCTCACGGACTGGGGAATGAGTTTGACGCCGCTCCGGGCTTGTTTTCTTCGCGTCCTTCGCGCCCTTCGCGAGACATCCTCTTCTCCGACTGCCTGGTTCCGGCACCTCCTCTCCCCGGCCCTCTCCTCCACTCCGAGCGGAGGAGAGGGAGTTAAGCACAGGGTCAAGATGCACCCTGGCCCGGCGTTGGTTGGCGTCGCGACGCTGGCGGCTCTGTTTCGTTCTGCTAAACTCCCGCCGCGATGAAACTGATTTCCTGGAACGTGAACGGCCTGCGCTCGGTGCTGCGCAAAAACTTTCTCGAGTATCTCGACGCCGAGCAGCCCGACATCCTCTGCCTGCAGGAAACCAAATGCACCCCCGACGATGTGGAGCAGCTCTGGCCCGCGCCCTACACCACGCATTGGAACAGCGCCGTGAAGAAGGGTTATTCCGGCACGGCCATCTTCTCCCGCACCCGCCCGCTGAGTGTCGCCCAGGGCATCGGCCACGAGGAACACGACGGGGAAGGCCGCGTGCTCACCGCCGAGTTCGCGGATTTTTTTCTGGTGAATGTCTATGTGCCCAACTCGAAACGTGAACTGACCCGGCTTCCCTACCGCCAGCAGTGGGACAAGGATTTTTTGAGCCACTTGAAAAAGCTGGAGAAGAAAAAGCCCGTCGTCTTCTGCGGCGACTTGAACGTAGCCCACACGGAAATCGATCTCGCGAATCCGAAAGCCAATGTGAAGAACCACGGCTTCACGCCGGAGGAGCGCGCCGGCTTCAGCGCGTTCGTGGCGGCGGGTTTTCTCGACACCTTCCGCGAGTTCGAGAAAGGCGGCGGCCATTACACTTGGTGGAGTCAGATGGGCACCGCGCGCGCCCGGAACATCGGATGGCGGCTCGATTACTTCCTCGCGAGCGCGGCGTTGCGACCGCGTCTGCAACACGCCTTCATCCACCCGCACATCAAGGGCAGTGACCACTGTCCGGTGGGAATCGAGCTGGCCTGACGATTATTGTGCAGTGAGCATCGGGCCTGTTTGCAGCTCTCGTTACGCGTATTCCGTCCACGGTTTGACAACCCCCGGCGTCCTGTCATTGATCATTCCAGTTGCAGCCTAAGCTGTCCGGCCTTCCTGCCGGTCAGCGCGGGGGAACCAAACCCTCGGAGAAATCCGGGGACGGGGCGCACAGCGGTGGCGAACCATCGTTGAGGTCACTTTCAAGACCTAGCCCGTCAGCTAACCTCGTCGGCACTTGGAAGGGCGATCCTCTGCCCCGCCGATTGGCGGGTTCCAAGATCCCCATTTGAAAACCGTGGCGCGGAAGCGTTGTGCTCGCGCGCCGCCGTCCGTCGCTTGGTGGTTATGAAAAATTGGAACCTCACGGCTTCCCTCAGAGCCTTGTTCATCGGTCGTGCCCGCGATTTGTCTGATCAACGGCTCTTCCACAAAATCTCCCTCGTCGCCGTGCTCGCCTGGGTCGGCCTGGGCGCGGACGGACTTTCGTCGTCGTGCTACGGGCCAGAGGAAACCTTCAAAGCGCTCGGCGCGCACTCGGCGTTGAGCGTGTTTGTCGCGTTCGCCTGCGTGGCGACGATTGCCATCATCTGCGCGAGCTACCGGCAGATCATTGAACTCTTTCCATCCGGCGGCGGCGGCTATCTCGTCGCGAGCAAACTGCTCTCGCCGGCAGCGGGCGTGGTCTCCGGCTCGGCGTTGCTCGTGGATTACGTCCTGACCATCGCCATCTCCGTGGCCAGCGGCGCGGACGCGTTGTTCTCGGTCGTGCCCGCCGCGTGGCTGCCGTGGAAACTTTCCTTCGCCTGTGCCGGCGTCGCGTTGCTCACGCTGCTCAACCTGCGCGGCGTGAAAGAATCCGTGCTGCTCTGGGTGCCGGTGTTCTTCGTCTTCGTCGGCACGCACGCGCTGGCGATTCTGTTCGCGGTCATCAGTCACGCCGGCATGTTGCCCGGCATTGTCAGCGAAACCTCGAACCAGGTCAGCGCGGCTCATTCGCAGCTCGGCTGGCTCGGCATGCTCGCCCTGATGCTCAAGGCTTACAGCATGGGCGCGGGCACTTACACCGGTATCGAGGCCGTGAGCAACGGCCTGCCCATCCTGCGCGAGCCGCGCGTCGAGACCGGCAAACGCACCATGACCTACATGGGCGTATCGCTCGCCGTCACGGTGTTCGGGCTGCTGCTGGCCTATCTGCTTTACGCGGTGCAGCCAGTGGATGGAAAAACTTTGAACGCGGTGCTGTTTGAAAAAATCACTGCGACCTGGCCGGGCAGCACGGGGCAATGGTTCGTCACCGTCAGCATGTTGTCCGCGACGGCGCTGCTTTTCATCGCCGCGCAGGCGGGCTTCCTCGACGGCCCGCGCGTGCTCGCGAACATGGCGCTCGACCGCTGGTTCCCGTCGCGCTTCGCCACCTTGAGCGACCGCTTCGTGACGCAGAAAGGCATCCTGCTCATGGGCGGCTCGGCCCTGCTCGTGATGCTCGTGACGCGCGGCGCAGTCGGCCTGCTCGTGGTGCTCTACAGCATCAACGTCTTCATCACGTTTTCGTTCTCGCAATTCGGCATGGTGCGGCACTGGTGGCAGAGCCGCGCCACCGAGCCGGCCTGGCGGCGCAAGCTCGCCATCAACGGCATCGGCCTGGCGCTGACCGCGTTCATTCTCGTCTCGATCTGCGTGGTGAAGTTCGCCGAGGGCGGCTGGATTACGCTCGTCGTCACGGGTGCCATCGTGGCGCTCGCCTTCGCGATCAAGCGGCACTACACGCGTGTCGGGAAGCAACTGGATCGGCTGAATGAAATCGTCACGGCAGAAAACATTTCTGCCACGCCGGCGAAGACAGCGGAACCAACGACCTGCGATCCGAAAGCCAAGACCGCCGTGTTCCTCGTCAACGGCTTCAACGGTCTTGGCTTGCACACGCTGCTCCATGCCATGCGCCTGTTCGACGGCGCGTTCAAAAACTTCGTCTTTGTCCAGGTCGGCGTGGTGGATGCCGGCAACTTCAAAGGCGCGTCGGAGATCGAACATCTGCGCACACACATCCAGGCCGAGTGCGGTCGCTACGTGAGCTACATGCAGCGGCACGGCCATTGCGCGGAAGCACTGTCCACGCTCGGCCTCGACGCGGTGGAGGAGGTTTGCAAATTCACGCCGGAGATTGCCGCCCGCTTTCCCAACGCCGTGTTCTTTGCCGGCCAGTTGGTCTTCGAGCGCGAAACGCTCCTCTCGCGCTGGCTGCACAACTACACCGTGTTCGCGCTGCAACGGCGCTTCTATCTGCTCGGCCTGCCGTTCGTGACGCTGCCCATTCGTGTTGTCGAGAAACCAGCGGCGGAATCCGCCACGCGTCTGCAAACCGCCTGAGCTATGACGACGCGATATACAATTTTGGAAGGAGCCGTGCGGGTATCGGCGGTCACTTCCCCCTCACCCCGGCCCTCTCCCTCTGGGAGAGGGAGAATCGCATCCAGTCTCCTGCGTGAGAGGCGCGCTCGTCATGTCCGAAGGCTGGCTGACTGGCTCCCTCTCCCCTGGGGAGAGGGCCGGGGTGAGGGGGAAGGGCGCTCCGCTAATTGCGAGGTGCGGTTCTTAAAATGAGCCGCTCCGCCTGAAACAATTTGGCGCGCGGCTGACGGCTCATCCCGTCATTCACGCGCCTTGGAAACAACAAACAAGAAAGTGAGATGGTTATGAATGTAACAACTCTGTTCGGCGTAATCTCGCCGTGGTTCGTCGGTGTCGGTGTGGTCGTCGTGTTCGCCTTGTTCTTCATTCCGCTGCTGCTCGGGGCGGTGCTGATTCAGGAGCGACAAGTGGGCATCGTGGTGAAGCGATTCGGTGCGCGGGAGTTGCCACCCGGCCGGCTCATCGCGCTCGAAGGCGAGTCCGGATACCAGGCCGCGACGCTCGCGCCCGGCCTCTACTTCGGCTACTGGCCGTGGCAATTCCGCATCCTCAAAGTGCCCGTGACCATCGTGCCACAGGGTGAAATCGCCCTCGTCATGGCGGCGGACGGCGCGAGCATTCCGTCGGATCGCATCCTCGCGCGCATCGTGGACTGCGACAATTTCCAGGACGCGAGCAAGTTCCTGCTCAACGGCGGCGAGAAGGGACGCCAGCTTGGCCTCCTCACCGGCGGCACGTATCGCATCAACACGGCGCTGTTCAACGTCATCACGTCCGAGGCGGCGGAACTGCACGGCATGTATCCGGAGCAACTGCGTCTGACGCGCGTCGAGCCGGACATGGTCGGCATCGTGACCACGCTCGACGGGCATTCCATCGAGGCCGGCGAGATCGCGGGCCCGACGATTGCCGGGCACGAGAATTTTCAGAATGCGCAGTCGTTCATCGATCAGGGCGGGCGGCGCGGATTGCAGGAGCAGATTCTTTTGTCCGGCACCTGGAACTTGAATCCGTGGTTCGCGCAGGTCGAGCAGGTGCCGATGGTGCAAATCCCCATTGGCTCAGTGGGCGTGGTCATCTCATTCGTCGGCCAGGCGCACGTCGATGTCAGCGGCATTGAGTTCAAGCACGGCGACCTCGTGAACGTCGGCCACAAAGGCGTCTGGGTTACGCCGCTCTATCCGGGCAAGCATCCGCTGAATACCCGCGTGATGAAGGTCGAACTCGTGCCGACCACGAACATCGTGCTGAACTGGGCCACGCGCACCGAGTCGCATCATTACGATGAGAAGCTCCAGTCCATTACCGTGCGCTCGAAGGACGGCTTCGCCTTCAATCTCGACGTCTCGCAGATTATCCACCTCGGCGCGCTGGATGCGCCGAAGGTCATCTCCCGCGTCGGATCGATGCAGAATCTCATCGACCACGTGCTGCAACCGATTGTCGGAAATTATTTCCGCAACTCGGCGCAGGACTTCACGGTGCTCGACTTCCTCGGCGCACGCAGCCACCGGCAGACTGAGGCCGCCGAACACATACGCGTCGCGCTCGGCGCCTACGACGTGCAGGCCATCGACACGCTCATCGGCGACATCAATCCACCCGCGAAACTCATGGAGACGCAGACCGACCGGAAGATCGCCGAAGAGCAGCGCAAGACCTACGAGGTGCAGGAGGCCGCGCAGATTCAGCGCCAACAACTCGTGCGTCAGACTTCGCTCGCGGACATTCAGCAGCAGGTCGTTGGCGCGGAACAGGGCGTGCAGATCGCCGAACTGACCGCGAACGCCCACATCAAACAAGCCACCGGCCAGGCTGAGGCCACGCGGCTGGAAGCGATTGGTGAGGCGGAAGCCATCCGCGCCACCGGCGACGCGAAGGCCCAGGCCTATCGCGCCGGCGTCGAATCGCTGGGCGCGCAGGGCTACACGCTGATGCAGCTCATGCAGATCGTCGGCGAGAGCAAGGTGCGTATCGTCCCCGACGTGAACGTGAGCGGCGCGAGTGCGAACCCCGGCATGATCGATGGCATGTTGGGCCTAATGTTGCGTCAGCAAACTCAAACCAAACAGACCAGCGTATGAACACGAAACCAAGACAATGCCCGGAGTGTGGCGGCGTGACGCTCTACCACAACACCGTCAAATCCGCCGGTCCCTACGGCCCGGTGTTGCTTCCCGGACTGGGCGGCTTCCTCAACTTCGCGCAGTTCAAAGTCGTCGTGTGCGGCGATTGCGGCCTGACGCGCTTCTACGCAGAGCCTGATGCGCTGGCGAAGTTGCCGGGCGCGAAGAAATGGAGCCGCTTGTGAAAACGTATCAACACCAACAGCGGGCTACGCTCATGCTCGTCGTCTTCGCCGTCATTGCGCTGGTGGATTTGGTGCTCGGCCTCCGGTTCACCCGGCTGTCTTGGATCGTCCTCCCCGTGCTGGCGCTCTGCGCCTGGCTCTTCCACTCGCTCACCATTGAAGTGACCGAGGGTGAGCTGCGCTGGCGGTTTGGGGCGGGACTGATCCGCAAGCGTGTGCCGCTGGATCAAATCGTCTCGGCGCGCGTGGTGCGGACCAACTGGCTCGAAGGCTGGGGCATCCACCTCAGCCGCTACGGCTGGCTCTACAACGTGTCCGGCTTCGACGCGGTCGCGATCAAGATGAAGAACGGCCAGCACTTTGCGCTCGGCACGGACGAGCCGGAGAAGCTGGTAGTCCTGTTTCAAAAATAGAGCCGGAACATCATTGCGAACCAGGTAGGGCGCATCGCTCCGCGCGCGCCGGGGTGAGGTGCGAATGATGAAGAAGGACGGGAGCGTCTTGTGCCGGTTCAATTTTGTTTTGCACAATGCTCTTCTCCGCTCCGGCGGCGCGCGCGGAGCGACGCGCCCTACCAGCAACGGCTTGAACATGACGCCCCAAGCCGTTCCGCGCGCTTTTGCTTTTGACATTGCTCGGTGTGGTTCTGACTTTACGCGCCGTGTCACGAATGCCGTTTGAACTCTTCCTTGCGCTGCGCTACTTGCGGCCCAAGCGGACGTTTGTCTCGGTCATCACCCTGATTTCCATCATCGGCGTCATGCTGGGCGTGGCCGTGCTGCTGATCGTCATTGCCGTGATGAGCGGCTTCGACCGCGAGTGGCGCGACAAGATTCTTTCCTTCAACGCCCACATGAAAGTCATGCGCGTCGGCGGCATGACGCGGGATTACAGAACCCCGATGGCCCTCGTGCGGCAGAACCCGCTGGTGAAGGGCGTCTCCCCGTTTGTCTTCGGCCAGGTGATGGTGGAGACGCAGCCGGCCTCGACGAACGAAGACCCGCTGATCAGCGGCCCCGTGTTGCGCGGCGTCGATCCCGAACTCGAGGGGACGGTGAGCGTGCTGCCTCGGAGCATCATTCGCGGGGAGTTCGACGTAAGCGGGCGCGGCCTATTGGTGGGGAGTGAATTCGCGCGTGAGTTGAACCTCTCCGTGGGCGATCACGTCGCGGTGCTTTCTCCGCTCACGCTGGCCAAGTGGCACAAGACGCAGGGGCAGGGTAAAGAGATCGTGGTGCCGGATGACTTCACGGTGCGCGGCATCTTTGATGTCGGCTACGACGACTTCAATCGCATGATGGTCGTCTCGTCGCTGGACACGGCGCAGGATCTCTACAATCTCGACGGCCAAGTCCACGGCCTCTACGTGATGCTGCACGACCCCTTCAAAGTGGACGAGGCTGGACGGGCGATCACCCGCGCGCTCGGGCCGGGCTACCGCCTCACCGTCTGGACGGAGGAGAACGCGCAGATTTTCAACGCCCTCGCGACCGAGAAAGTGATGATGTACATCATCCTCTTCGTGGTCATGATCGTCGCCGCCTTTGCCATCGTGAACTCCGAGATCACCTTCGCGGTGAACAAGATGAAGGAGATTGGCTTGCTCAAATCCCTCGGCGCCTCGAACCGGCAGGTCATGTGGATTTTTCTCGGGCACAGCATCGGCATCGGGATATTCGGCGTGGGTCTGGGTTTCGGGCTGGGCTGGCTCTTCCTTGAAAACTTGAACAACATCCTGCACGCGGCGCGCAGCATGACGGGCTTTGAACTGCTGCCCGCCGCCATCTACAAAATTTCCGAGATCCCCCACGAGCTGCTGGCCCACGACGTGGCCATCATCTGCGGCGGGAGCTTCCTCATCTGCATGTTGGCCGGCCTGCTCCCGGCCTGGAAGGCGAGCCGGCTGCAACCGGTGGAGGCGCTGCGCAATGAGTGAGACAGAATTGAAAATGGCGGGCGCACCACTTGTGGAAGCACGCGGACTGGGCAAGACCTACACGACGGGCAAGCGCGAGCTGACGGTGTTGAGCGACGTGAACTTCGCGGCGCAGCGCGGCGAGTTCGTGGCCCTGCGCGGCGCTTCCGGCGCGGGCAAGAGCACGCTGCTCCATCTGCTCGGCGGGCTGGACCGGCCCAATCGCGGCGAGGTGATTTTTGGCGGCGAGAATATCGCGCAGCTTTCCAACCCGGCCCTCGCGCATCTGCGCAACGTGAAGATGGGTTTTGTCTTTCAGGCCTACCATCTCTTCCCCGAGATGAATGCGCTGGAAAACGTCTGCGTCCCGGCTCGCATCGCGCGTCTGCCGGTGGATGAGGCGGCGGCGCGGGGACGGGATTTGCTCAAACGGGTCGGCTTGGGCGAGCGCATGGAGCATCGCCCCACTGAACTGTCAGGCGGTGAACAGCAGCGCGTCGCCATCGCCCGGGCTTTGATCAATCAGCCGGAAGTCATCTTTGCTGATGAGCCGACTGGCAATCTGGATTCGCACACCGGCGAAGAAATCATCGAGCTGCTGCTGGCCCTGCGCGCGGAACGACAGACCACCCTGATCATCGCTACCCACGACGCGAAGGTCGCCGGACGCGCGCCGCGAGTCATACAACTCGTGGACGGGCGAGTGGCGTAGGGCCGTACTAGGTGGGGCGCGTCGCTCCGCGCGCGCCGTCGGATCGGAGAGCCGTGTTCAGTGGACAGAAAGCTAAATCGGCACGGGCAGCTTTTATCTTCCTGCGGCATCCACGCCTCACCCCGGCGCGCGCGGAGCG
>JAYVWQ010000494.1:0-16437 GCA_043785945.1 Akkermansia sp. | reverse complement strand
GCCCTGCGCAAAGGCGGGTTCGGTAAAGGCCGGCTCATCAGCGGAGTTCGAGTCCGCGTAAGGGGACGGCGCGGCGGCGGCGACGGGCGGGAGATTGACGCGCAACGCAGGCTTGGCGGTGGGGCGCACCTGATCGAGGGGCAGCCAGTTGGCCATGCCTTCACGCCAGACATTCACGGAGGGCGCAAGCTGCCCGGAGGCGATGCGGGCGTCCAAGTCAGCCTCGCTGATGGGGCCGAAGTTCTCGCCGTTCAGAGTGTAGAACCACATGGCAGTCCAGGTGTGGGTTGAGGAGGTGAAGGTTAGTCGCGACCGCGCAGCTTGGAGAGCAGGCGGAGCAGTTCGAGATAGAGCCACACCAGCGTGACCAGCAGGGAGAATCCGGCATACCATTCCATGTGCTTGGGTGCGCCATTCAGAATGCCGTTCTCGATGAAGTCAAAATCGAGGAGCAGGTTGAACGCGGCCAGTCCCACCACGAACAGACTGAAGCCGATGCCAATCCAGCCGGTGGAATGGATGTAAGGGATGCCTTTGCCAAACATGTTCAGAATGAAGCCGACAAAGTAGAGGAGCGCGATGGCGGCGGTGGCCGCGATGATCCCGGTCTTCAAACCCTCGGTCACGCGGATGACGCGCGTTTTGTAGAGGGTGAGCATGATGGCGAGCGTGCCAAAGGTCAGCGCGGCGGCTTGCACGGCAATGTAGGGATAGGCGACTTCCATCATGGCGGAGAGACCGCCGAGGAGCAGGCCTTCGAGCACGGCATAAACCGGGCCGGTGTAGGGCGAGATGCGCGGCACAAAACAAGTGACGATGGCCACCAGAAAACCGCCAATGGCGCCGGCCATCATCAGGGGCATGGACACGGTGGGCTGATACCAAGCGTAGCAAAAGGACGCCATGCAGAGCAGGAGGAGCACCCCGGTTTTGTTGACCACGCCGTCGAGGGTCATCACGCCCTCGCCGGGCTGGGCATTGCTGAAGGTCGAATCGCGTAAGACTGGGTTGCCGCTTTTCATAATATTTTTCGGGGCCGGAAGTTAAATTCCGGATGGGGCACACCGTAACTTTTTCACCCGTGGTGACAAGGTGGAAATCAGGCTGGCGGCCTTCATCTCTTCAACTTCGCCACCGCGTCCTTCATATCGGCCAGGTGCTTGTCCGCCGAGGGATTGTCGGTGACGTGGACGACGGTGCCGGTTTTATCCACGAGGAAGCTGATGCGGCGGGACATGTTCCGGCCCGTCATGCGCGCCCCGAAGGCGTCGGTGATCTTGCCGTCCTTATCGACGAGGAGCGGGAAGTTGAGCTTCTGGTCGGCGATGAACTTCTGATGGCTGGCCGCGTCATCCATGCTCACGCCGAGCACGGCCACGTTCTGCTTCTTCAACTCGTCCATGCGATCACGCAGGCCGCAGGCTTCCTTGGTGCAGCCGGGCGTGTTGTCTTTCGGGTAGAAATAAACGATGACGGCCTGCTTGCCCGCGTAGTCGGAAAGCTTCACGGTTTTGCCGTCCTGATCCAGCGCGGAGACGGCCGGGGCCTTGTCGCCAACCTTCGGCGCTTCGGCGGCGTGAACGGTGACGAGCGACAGCGCGAGGGCCATCGCGAAAAGAATGGATGAGATTTTCATGAAACAGATCGACGGAAGCCGTGCCCGGTTTGTTCACCCCGGACACGGCTGCAAAAAGACGAACCGGACGGCCTACCGCTGCACCCGCGCGCCGCCGCCTTTCATGAGCTTCTCGACTTCGCCCTTGTCCACCATGCTGGTGTCGCCGGGAGTGGTCATGGCGGCAACTTCGACAGCTCCGTATCCGCCCGCTTCTCAATGGCCTGGCCCACGAGCCGGAGAAGCTTCAGCGAGGCGGGATTGTCGAGCGCACGGCCACATTCCTTCAATGCGTTGAAATACTTGCTCGCCTGGGTGCCGTCATTCCGCGCCGCCGCATCCGTTCCGGCTTGCGCGACCGCTGCCGCCAACTGCTTCAAGGTCCCGGTCTGCGCGAACATCTCGCGTGACTTCGCCTCGAGGTCCGAGGCCGGCAGCCCGCCGAATTGCGCTTCGCTGAAGCTCAATACAGAATCAGCAGCGAACAAGGGCCAGACTTTCCAGTCGGTCTCGACAAATTGGCTAACGGCCTTCGCCCGGTCGCCCTGTTGCCACAGGGTGACGAGGGATTGCAGAGCCGGCGCGGTGGCCGCTCCAAAGGTTTTGCCACTGTTCGGCGCAGTCGGGGCCGCAGTGGGCGAAGCAGCCGTGGCGGCGGAATCAACCGGGCGGACGTTGTCGAGTGCGTCGGCGGTGGATGGAGCAGCAGAGGCTGCGGCTGGCGCGGTGTCCCGGGTCTCGTTCGACGCAGCCCCAGAGTCGCCGGACGCGCCATTCTTCTTTCCGCAACCAACCCAGCCGACGCTGATGACGGCAGCCAGCGCGATCAGAATTACGAAAGAGTTTCTGCTCATCGCGGCACACTAAGCATGGCGGGCGAAAGCTCCAGCCTACCGCTGCACCCGCGCGCCGCCGCCTTTCATGAGCTTCTCCACTTCGCCCTTGTCCACCATGCTGGTGTCGCCGGGGGTGGTCATGGCCAGCGCGCCGTGGGCCGCGCCGTATTCGACGGCCTTCTGCGCGTCGCCGGTGGTCATCAAGCCGTAAATGAAGCCGCTGGCGAAGCTGTCGCCGCCGCCCACGCGGTCGAGGATTTCCAGCTCGGGATACTTGCGGCTCTCGAAGAATTTGCCGTCGTGCCAGGCGATGGCCGCCCAGTCATTGATGGTCGCGGTGTGGGCGGCGCGCAGCGTGGTGGCGGTGGCCTTGAAGTTCGGGAACGTCTTTACCGCCGTCTCGATCATGCGCTTGAACGCGCTCACGTCGATGTGCAGGAGATGTTCATCCACGCCTTCCACCTCGAAGCCGAGGCAGGCGGTGAAGTCTTCCTCGTTGCCGATCATCACATCGACATATTTGGCAATCTCACGGTTCACGTCCTGCGCGCGCTTCTGGCCGCCGATGGATTTCCAGAGTGAGGGGCGGTAGTTCAAATCATAGCTGACGATGGTGCCGTATTCCTTGGCCTTCTTCACCGCCTCGGTGACGAGTTGCGGCGTGGAGTCGGAGAGCGCGGCGAAGATGCCGCCGGTGTGCAGCCAGCGCACGCCGAGCTTGCCGAAGATGTGGTCCCAGTCGAAGTCGCCGGGTTTGAGCTGCGAGGCGGCGGTGTTGCCGCGATCCGGCGTGCCGACCGCGCCGCGCATGCCGAAGCCGCGCTCGGTGAAGTTCAAACCGTTGCGCGTCTCGCGCCCGATGCCGTCAAATTTCTTCCACTGAATGAACTGCGTATCGACGCCGCCCTGAAGAATGAAGTCTTCGAGCAAACGTCCCACGTCGTTGTCGGCAAAGGCGGTCGCGACGGCGGTCTTCATGCCGAAGCAGCGGCGCAGTCCGCGGGCCACGTTGTATTCGCCGCCGCCTTCCCAGACCTTGAATTCACGGGTCGTGCGCACGCGCCCTTCGCCGGGATCGAGGCGGAGCATGATTTCGCCCAGCGCGAGCATGTCGTAAGCGCAGGAGCCAGCCGGTTTGACGTTCAAAGTAGCCATGTTGTGTTCGTTGCTTTTTGGGTTGTCGCAGCCGCGAGGCCGCAGGTTTAAGGGCGGCACATTGTTGAATGGGGTTTTGAAACTCAAACAGAAATTTCCGCACAGCAGAGTGAGAGGAAAAATGAGTCTCGCGAAGGAGGCGAAGGGAGCGAAGACGGCAAAGGCCGACGGGACGAAAACCAGTTCACAAACCTGCCGTGGCCCGATTGACCAACTGCTTCTTCATCCTTCGCCACCTTCGCATCCTTCGCGAGAGAATTTCCCCATCCCTTTCAGCGCGGGAAACCAAACCCCAGCGATCCGAGCGCGGAGATGATGAACTGCACCGCCACCGCCGCCAGCAGCAGTCCCATGATGCGCGTGATGATGCGCATGGCGATGGGGTTCAGCCAGCGCGCCCCGTGCGAGGAGAAGTGCAGGATGATGTAGGTCAGCACGCCCACCACCATGATGGCCGCGCACAGGATCACTTCCTGCGCGACGGACGCCACGCGGTTGTGCAGCACGATGACCGTGGAGATTGCGCCTGGTCCGGCGAGCATCGGGATGGCGAGGGGCGTCACGGCGATGTCATCCTTGGCCGCGCCGGCGGCGGTTTCCTCGCGCGTCTCCTGCACCCGCGAACGCTGCGCTCGCAACATGTCCAGCGCGATGAGCAGCAGCACAATGCCGCCGGCGATTTGAAACGCGGGCAGCTTGATGCCGAGGAACACGAGGATGCGTTCGCCGAGAATGGCGAAGCCGAACAGCACCACAACCATGATGCCGCAAGCCAGCCGCGCCATGCGGATGCGCGCGGCCGGTGTCTCCTCCGCCGTCATGGCGAGGAACGACGGCACCACGGCGATGGGGTCCACAATCACGAAGAGTGAACTGACCGCCAGCAGCAGGTATTCAAACAGTTCCATCGGTTAAAAACTTTTCCGAACTGGAGCGCCAGTGAATCCCCACGATGTGATAGTTGTCATAGCCTTCTCCCTCACCCCAGCCCTCTCCCTAAGGAGAGGGAGAACGCCCCGCCATCACTCCGACCAAATTCATGCTGAACTGGTTCAGCTCCACCGCCCCTACCCTGCCCGCTCCACCGCGCCGGGCGCAAGGATCGCGTCGGTCATGCCGTGGATGATCTTCTTGTCCGCCGGGCAGATGGTCGCCAGCACGCCGCCGAGATTCGGGCGCGCGGCGTCGCCTTCGCCGCTCACGAAATAATACGGGCAGAGCCGCACCCGGCCCGGCATCGGCTTCATCGTGTTCGTTTCAAAATCGAACCAGCGCGCCGCCACGCTGCGCGGCTTCTCGTAGCGCTGAAGTACATAGGGCGTGGTGGCGAATCCCGCCAGCGCCCGGTCCACGGCGGCGGCCCATTCGCCTTGCGACAAATCGCTGCCCAGATAAACGCCGCGCGCGCCCCAGGCCTCCGGCGAAAAGCCCGAGACCTTCAAAATCAAATCCCGCTCGCGCTGCGACAGCGTTTTGAGCTGGCGCCAGTCCGTGAGACCCAGCTCCGGGATGGCCGCGTGCGGCGGCATGGGTGCGGGATCGACCACCCACGAGTAAGGCACATGGGTGAGCAACCGCTTGAAGAAACTCTCGCCCAGCGCCTGCCGCCAGTGCTCGCGCAGGTTCCGGTTCCAGAGCAGTGCGAAGAGCAGCTTCTCTTCGAAGATCATCTTGGGCGGCGGCGTAAGCCGAATCTGCTTCTGCGCCGCGCGCTCAAAAATGGTCGCCGCGTTCGGCACGTTCGCGTGATCGAACATCTCGAAGAACCGATAGACCGCGTCGCCTGCCGTGAAGTCCATGAACTTCCCGTCGCGCACTTGAAACCGCGTCCCGCCGAGCTTGGCTGCCAGCCATTCCATCTCCGGCCGATACGCCGCCGCCTCCTCCGACACCACCACCTGCACCCGCGCCGCGTCGCCGAAGATGCTTTCAAATCCCCGCACCATTCCATCCGCACCGCCGATGACCGACCACCCCTCGCCGCCCACAGCGGCATACGTTTCGTTCAACCAGCCCGTCAGTCCGATGCCGCCGGGCACGCTGTCCAGCTCCGTGATGGCGAACCCGGTTTCCGTCAGCAGCAGGTCCGGGCGGATGACGCGCGGCACCTCGTTCTTGAACGCCGCCGCGCGTTGCAGCGCGACGAGGTCGGCGGGTTTGCCCGCATCCAGCAGCTCCGCGATCCACGCCGGCTGTTTGCCCTCCACGCTCTGCCGGTAGAGCAGGTTCACTCCGCGATAGAACTGGAGCGTGACCCGCCCCAGCCAGTTCAACTCCTCCACGAACTCCGCGCTCAGTGCGAACGGCTCCGGGGAAATGCGCCACGCCTGCCCGGCGAACAACCCGTCCGGCGGCAGCGCCGCACGCACCGCCTGTGCCCGATCCACCGCCCCGGCGTCCGGCGTGATTTCAGCCTCGTTCAAAATCATGGCGCGGATGGTAAGGTACCTCGCCGTTTCGGCAATGGTGAGGCCGGAGTGCCTGCGAATTGCTCGTCTGCATCGAAGTTTAACTCTGGTCCCGGCGAAAGTGCGGAGTTTTTCCGCCCGGTTTAATTCTGTGATCCGTTTTGATGGTGCCGGCGGAGATTATTTCTAAACCTCGTCGGAGGAGTCGCGTTGCTGAAAACGCGCCCGCCATTCGGCGCGGGAAAGTTTGCCGCGTTCGTTCACGGCCAGCGAATCCACGAACCAGAACTCGCGCGGCGCCTGCCACGACTCGGCGCGCGCGAGGAGGAACCGCCTCAGCTCTTCCCCCGTGGCTCCGGGGTCTGACACCACACACGCCACGATGGCGTCACCACGCTGCGCGTCCGCACCGGGCACGCCGAAGACAAGGCAGTCGCGCACCGCCGGATGCGTGGCGAGCAGAGCCTCGATGGACTCGGGCGAAACCTTGCGGCCCGCGACGTTGATCACGTCATTGACCCGGCCGCAAAGGCAGACGGAGCCATCGCGAATTACCGCCAGATCGCTCGTCGTATAAACCCCGTGATCCAGTTCCGGCCTCGCCTCGGGCCAATACGTTTCGCCCACGGCCCGACCACGCACTTCGAGGCAGCCCGCGTCATTGATGCCCAAGACAACATTGGCCAGAGCCGCGCCCACACAGGCGGGGTCCGCGCGCGGCGTCTCCGTCGCGTCGTAGGCGATGCCGCCACATTCGCTGGCTCCGTAAAAGTTATGAACCTTGATCCCGCGCTGCTGAAAAATTTTCCGCTCCAACTCCACGGGCAGGGGTGCTCCCGCAGAAATGGCGAGCCGCGTCGAGGATGGAATCGTGCCCGCGTCATGCCACACCCGCCAGAGCGCGGGCACGGCGGGCAAGGTCAGCGCGGGCCACATCTCCCCGGCCCCGCGCACCGTCTCAGGCAGCGGCATGCCACCGAGCACGAGCGGGATGCCGTGCAGGAGCAGCGGCGTGACGAGGTTCGAGAAGCCGTAGGAGTGCGCCAGGGAAATGACGGCGAGGTTCGGCCAGTCGTGGCGCAGGCCCATCGTCGCCACGATGTTGTCCGCATCGGCGGCGAGCTGGGCGGCGGTGAAGGCGATGAGCTTGGGCGCGCCGCTCGTGGCCGAGGTCGTCTTCACATGCACGAGAGGCGCGGAGAGGCGCGGGAATTTCGGGGCCGGCTGGCTGACTTCCAAAGGACAAACGATCTGCCCGTGTCGCCACGCCCGCAGCACCGTGAAAACAAATTCCGCCCCGTTACCGCGCGGAAAAACCACCGCGTCCTCCGTCTCGCGGACCTGCGCGACCGCATCCAGTTCGGCGAAGGTCCACTGCCGCGCGGAAGGCAAATCGCGCAGCGCGATTTCAGCGCATCTCTCGCGCGCCATCTCGCGCCAGCGGTCGTAAAGCATTGTCTGTTTGGTAGCGCACCCATAACGTGACGGGCAAGTGTTGAAGCTTTGTTGCAGTTGGAACCGGTCCGTGGGCCGCTTGTTTTTGCTCCTTGCGCTGGTGCTTTCGCTCGCCGGTTGTGCGACACGGAATTCGCGCGACGTGAATGAGCGCCCTTTCGCTTTCGGCCGCGACACCTTCTCCTACCGTAATGATCTGGTTTGGGAATATGTCTTCGACGACGCCACGGGGCAGACTTCCCACCGCACGAAGGAACCGGCCCCGGATTACACCCATCACTGCTTCGTGGTGGCCCGGTCGGCGCGGCAGTTCTTCCAGTTCGCGCGCTTTGATCCGGCGCAGCCCGCGGCGGATGAGGCCACGTATCGCAAACTAATCCGACAGATTGTGCGCCGCGATCCCAGCCACGATGTGACGGAGGAAAAGCGCGTTGTCATTCCCGGCTTCACCAACCTTTTTGATTTCAGCATCGCCCAGAGAAAGCTGCTCCAAGAAGAAAGCGGCGGCGCGTGGCGGAGTTATTTCCAGCGCGGCCACTGGCGCATGATCCTGCCGTTCTCGCGCGGTGGACAGGCAAGCGAGGCGCTGGCGCTGATGAAGGAGATTCAACACCACCGTCCGCCTGTGGTGCATCTGGTGAAGTTTCCGCAGCTCACCATCAACCACGCCGTGCTGCTGTTCGACGTGCGAGAGACGGAGCAGTCCATCGAGTTCACCGCCTACGATCCCTACGAGTCAACCCACCCGGCGCTGCTGACGTTTGATCGGAAGACGCGCACCTTTCACTTCGAGCGCAACCCCTACTTCATCGGGGGCGAGGTGAATGTGTATGAGATCTACCGGGCGTGGGCATTCTGAACAATGGGCTGCAGGTTTGCCGGACTTGGCGGTGGCTCCTCTGCTCGTTGTAAACTGGCCGCACGTTAAAGCCGCTCACGGCCGGCGAAGCCCTCGTTGAGTTCGTGCCAGAACTCGATGTCGTCGTCGTCCTTCTCCCAGCAGAGAAACACTTCGCGCTCACCGATGATGGCCGGGAAATCCACCAGGCCGCGCTCGGCGTCCTTGATTTGAATCTCGCGATTCTCGAACTCCTGAATGATGTGCTGCACCTCCGCCATCATCCGCACTTGGGCGTGAACAGATTCACCGCCCACATCGGCGCCGCCGGCCAGCATCTGGGAGATGCGCTCGTCGAGCTGCTTGAGGCTCTGGCGCAACTGACCGAGTTCCGTGAGCCATTCACGCAATTGCGGGATGAGCGCGCGCGCCTCTTCGACCGTGTAATGCTTGTGGAATAGGAACGCCATGTCCGTCAGTCAGGCAGGTCACTCACGTTGAGATCCGGGCGGTGGGGCGACATTTTGGAGCTTCTTTTCAATCTCCTTGTTCGGCTCAATTTTCAAAGCCTTGCCCCACGCCTCGCGCGCTTTGCCGATCTGGTTCGAGGCGGCGTAAATGTCACCGAGATGATCGTAAAGCGTCGCGTCTGGCTCGTCATTTAATTCAACAGCCTTGAGCATTGGTGCCAGCGCCTCTTGAGCATGGCCCTGTTTGAAGAGCACCCAGCCGAGGCTGTCGAGATAGGCGGCGTTGGTCGGGAAGAGTTGCACGGCCTGTTCAATCATGGCCCGGGCGCGCACCAGGTTGGTGCCCCGCTCGGCCCACATGTAGCCGAGGTAGTTCAAGGCTCCGGCGAAGTTCGGGGACATGGCCAGGCATTGCTCGAAGTAGCGTTCGGCCTCGGGGATTTTCCCCGCCCGCTCATACGCCGATCCTAACTCGAAGTAGAAACCGTGCGTCAGGCGGTTGGTCTCGGTGGCCTTGGCCACGATTTCCGCCGCCGTGAAATGATCGAGGGCGTTGGTGAATTCCTTGAGCCGGAGGTAGGCCAGCCCCGTGTAGAACTCGCCGACGAAACTCTGCCGGAATTTCTTCCGTCCCTGGGCCAGGTAATCCAGCGCCTCCCGCGGCTGATTGAGGGCCAGGCTCACGCCGGCGAGGTCGAAGTAAACCTGTTCATTGTTCAGGCCCAGAAGCAGCGCCTTGCGGTAATTTTCCAAAGCCTCGGCGAAGTTCTTCTCCTCATAGGCAATCGCGCCCAGGAAATAGTAAGCCTGCGGATTGGTCGGGCTGTCACGGATGATTTCCTTCAACTGCTCGGCCGCGAGCTTCGGCTCGTTCTGGCGCAGATAGAGTTCCGCCAGAGATTCGCGCATCGCACCCAAGTCCGGGTTCTCCGCCACCATCTTGGCGTAGATGTCCGCCGCCCGTTTTGTCTCGCCGACGAACATGAAGCCCTGGGCCAGTTTTTGCAGAGAGACGAGGTTGGTGTTTTCCATCGCGCCGGCCCGGATGAAGGTGTCGCGGGCCTTGAGGCGGTTGGGGGAATTAGTCAGGCGCGGATTCTCCGCGTCGAGCGCGAGGTAGAGTTGACCGAGATCGATGAGGAACGGAGCGCCGGGCTTGGGCTGGCGCGCGGCCAGTTCCACGGTCCTGCGCGCCTCATTCGTCTGACCGAGCGCGCGTTGGAGGTGGAACAAACTCTGGTAGCCAGCGCTGGAGGAAGGTTCACGCTTGATGGCTTTACGGCTGGCCTCGACCGCGTCGTTGGTCCGGCCCTGTTGCAGGTAAATCAGCGAGAGCCGCGCATACATCAACCCCGAGGTGTCCGGTTCGGCGGCCGTTCGTTTAAGCACGGCGATGGCTTGGTCGTATTCCTTGCGCTGAAGATGACGCCGCGAGAGTTCGGTCGCGAGGTCTTCGTTTCCGGGATCGAGGACGAGGGTCTTTTCAAACTCCTCAATGGCCTGGTTCGGCTCGCCGTTCTGATCGTGGCCCAGCCCAACCATGAAGTGGGTGTGGGCTTCGATTCGTTTTCTGATATCCTCCGGGCTGTCCATCTGCGGCCCCGAGGCCACGGCGGCTGTTTTGGTGCCAGCCACCTTCCCGGCCTTCTTGAACACAGTGGAGCATCCGGCGATGGTGAGAACCATCGCCGACAACCACAACCAACGGACAAAAGGAGACGCCATGCGTTAGAGGATACTAACTGCCGAAACGAACGCAACGGGCGAACCCGTTGCGTGGATGAATCAGGGCGCGGCGCCCGCCTACTTCTGCCAGGTGCGCTTCTTGTGCCGGTTGGCGCGCATCTTCTTGCGGCGTTTGTGCTTGTTGATCTTCGCTTTGCGACGTTTTTTAAGTGAACCCATATTCTATTCTGTTCTGTTCGGAGAGTGTGCCTAGTACACGACCTTGTTCAAAGGATATTCGATGATTCCTTCGGCCCCGGCCGCTTTCAGTTGCGGGATGATTTCGCGGACAATGTGTTCGTCGATGATGGTTTCGACGGCGACCCAGCCTGGCAGGCTGAGTTGGGCAATGGTCGGATTGCGCAATGCAGGCAGGGTTTTTAGAAGATTCGCGAGGCGCTTTTCCTCGATGTTCATCTTCAGCCCGACCTTGGTTTCCGCTTCCAGAGCACCGCGCAGCAGCAGCGCCAGTGTTTCAATCTTCGTGCGCTTCCAAGAATTTTTCCACGAATCGTGGTTCACGATCAGGCGCGGAGTCGAGACGAGCAGAGTATCGACGATGCGCAGATTGTTCGCCCGCAGGGAGGAACCGGTCTCGGTCACTTCCACAATGGCGTCCACCAACTCATGCGCCTTCACCTCAGTGGCACCCCAGGAAAATTCCACCTCAGCCTTTACCCCGTGCTTTTTCAGGTAGCTTTTGGTCAAGTTCACCACTTCGGTGGCGATGCGCTTGCCCTGCAAATCCTTGACCGACTTGACGGGCGAATCTTCCGGCACGGCCAGCACCCAACGGGCGGGGCGGCGGGACACCTTGCTGAAGAGAAATTCCCCGACTTCATGCACGTCGGAACCGTTTTCCTTCACCCAGTCGTGGCCGGTGATGCCGCAGTCGAGGTAGCCCAATTCCACGTAGCGGCTGATTTCCTGCGCGCGGATGAGCCGGATTTCCATCTCTTCGTCGTCCACGTAAGGCACATAGGAACGGCTGCTCACCTGCACGTTGAAGCCCGCCTTGGCCATCTTCTCAATGGTTGCGTCTTGGAGACTGCCCTTGGGCAGGCCGAGGCGCAGTTTCGCCTGGGCCGTCTCCGCTTTCTTGTTCGCGCTCCGGGCGCTTGACTTGGCTTTCATCCGACTTGTTCCGAAAAATTCTTCACCGCACTCCGCGCTTCACAGGCCCGCCGTCTGGCGGCCTTTGATCTTAATCTCCCCCCGCGCCAGCCCGGCCACGGCTCGCGGATAGACGCGCCGTTCGGCCTGCTGAATGCGTTCGTGGAGCGTGCCCGCCGTGTCTCCTGCGAGCACCGGCACCGTTTCCTGCGCGATGATGGCCCCGCTGTCCACACCTTGGTCCACGAAGTGAACCGTGCAACCCGTGACCTTCACGCCGTAGTCTAAAGCCTGCTTCCACGCCTCCAAACCCGGAAACGCCGGGAGCAAAGAGGGGTGGATATTCACGACGCGCTCGTGAAATGCACGCAAAAAATCTCCTTTTAGGATGCGCATGAATCCCGCCAGCACCACCAGGTCCACCCGCGCCGCCTGCAGCTTCTGGATGTAGGCCCGCTCCGCCTCCTCATCCAGCTTGGTGCGGAATTTCCCCGGCGCCACGAACTCCGCTGGCAGCCCGCGCGTCCGGGCATGCTGCAAAATCCCCGCCTCCTCCACATCGCTGATCACCAGCGCCACCACCGCCGGCACCTCGCCGCGCGCGATGGCCTCGGCCAGGGCCACGAAGTTCGAGCCTTTGCCGGAGCCGAGGATGCCGAGACGGAATGTATGCGAGCCAGTCACCACCTTGTTAAATCGGAGCGGCCCCGGAACGGCAAGCTTTGTCGGTATTTCTAGTGGTGCTGTCGCGCCGCTTTGGCTAAAAAGTCTTCCCATCAACCACTGAACTCTTGTGAAAAATAATCTTTCTCGCCGCTCGTTCGTGAAACAGTCGGCGCTCGCCGCCGGGGTCTTCGCCGCCCCCCCCTTCAACATCCTTCACGCCGCCAATGCGGGCGACAAGGTGCGCTTCGTCCAGATCGGCTGTGGAGGACGCGGAGCCTCGTCGCATCTGCCCGCCGCGAAGGACGAACAGCTCGTGGCCATTGTGGACGTGGATGAGAACCGCCACGCCGTCGTCAAGAAATGGGTTCAAACCAAAGGCGGCAATGCGAACCAGCTCCAGGTCTTCACCGATTACCGCAGGATGTTCGACAAGGTCGGCAAGGACTTCGACGCCGTGTTCATCGCCGCGCCCAATCATCATCATGCCCTGCCCGCGCTCATCGCGATGCAACTCGGCAAGAACGTCTATTGCGAGAAGCCCGTCTGCCACGACATCGGCGAGGCCCGCGCCCTGCGCGCCATGGCCGCGAAGACCAAAGTCGCCACGCAGATGGGCAACCAGGGCCATTGCGAAGAAGGCTACCGCAAGCTCTGCGAATACATTTGGGCCGGCGTCATCGGCCAAGTCACCGAGACCCATAGCTGGACCAATCGCGCCAACGGTGGCGAGGGGCCGCGCCCGCCCAAGCTGCCCGTGCCCGCCGGAATGCACTGGGACGAATGGATTGGCCCCGCGCCCTACCGCGATTTTCACGACGACATCCACCCACACGAATGGCACGGCTGGTATGACTTCGGCAACGGCTCCATCGGCAACATGGGCTGCCACGTCCTCGACGGCGTTTATTGGGCGCTGAAAATTGAGCACCCCACCAGCATCGAGGTCGAACAATTGCGCGGCGGCAGCGACGAGCGTTACCCCACCGGCAGCCGCGTCCGTTGGGACGTGCCCGCCCGCGGCAACATGCCTGCGCTCAAAGCTTACTGGTATGAGGGTCTGAATGAGAAAACCACCGGCAAGCCCCAGGGCACCCTGCGCGCCGTCAAAGGCGACGACCGCAATCTCCCCGCCGTGCTTCTCGAACTGCGCGCGAAATATCCCGACGAAGGACTCGATGCCGGCGACAGCGGCACCATTTACGTGGGCGAGAAGGGCTACATCTTCACCGGCACCTACGGCGACAAAATGCACATCGTCCCCTACGAGAAGATGAAGGAGACCCCGGCCCCGCCCAAAACCCTGCCGCGCCCCAAGAACATCTTCGCCGACTTCCTCGACGCTGTGCGCGCGGGCCAGACCCAGACCGCCGTGCCCTTCGACTACGGCACGCGCCTGACCGAGTTCGCCATCCTCGGCAACCTCGCAATGAAGGCCGGCCTGAACAAGAAAGTCATGTGGGACGGCCCGAACATGAAGGTGACCAACATCCCCGAACTGAACGCCTGGGTGAAACGCCCTTATCGCGATGGGTGGAACGTCTGAACTGGAGTCGCCGCGTGACGGCGAAGAGGCCGCAGTGCCCGTCATGGCGCAGGGTGCCGCTCAACGTCGCGGTCCATCCCTCCGGCGTGTCGCAGCGGCCCTTGAAGTGGCCGAAGCCGCCGACGGTGCCCAGCACTCCGTGGCGTCCGAGGAAGACGGCGCGGCCCGAGTCTTCGAGATACTCGACACCATTGGTCGTCTCCACGGGCGTCCAGTAATAAACGGAGGGCCGGCCATTGGTCGGCACCACGATGGTCATGGGACCGACGGCGTAAAATTCATTGATGCGAAAGCGGGGGCGCCAGAAGCCATCGAACACGCCGGGCCGGACAGGTGACGCGGACAAATCAAGTGCCGCACGGCACAGCAGCAAAGCGAGGAAAAGGCGTGTCGTAAAATGGGGTGTCCACTCGCTGGACGTGAATTGTCCAAGCTGGAGAACAGAGATCCGCGAGTGGTGCAAGTGCGGTGCCCAAACAAACGGGGCCGAGCTTGCGCCCGGCCCCATCTCGTCAGCCACGCCTTCAGGCGCGGCCCAAATTACAGCTTCTCCGCCACGACCTTCTCCAGCTTGAGCGTGTCCACGGCGAACATGCGGATGCCTTCGGAGAGTTTCTCCGTCGCCATCTGATCTTCGTTGTGCAGCCAGCGGAAGGACTTCTCGTCGAGGTGAATTTTTTGCAGGTCCGACTTGGCCGCCGCTTCGGGAGAAAGTTTGCGCGCCACAGGGGCGTTACTCTTCGCCATTTCTTCCAAAAGCGCCGGGCTGATAGTGAGCAAGTCCGAGCCGGCCAGTTCCAGAATTTCCCCCACGTTGCGGAAGCTCGCGCCCATCACTTCGGTCTGGTAGCCGAACTTTTTGTAGTAGTTGTAAATCTTCGTCACCGAGACCACGCCGGGGTCTTCGGTCGGTGCGTAATCTTTGCCCGTGCTCTTCTTGTGCCAGTCGAGGATGCGGCCCACAAACGGCGAGATAAGCTGCACGCCCGCCTCGGCGCAGGCCACGGCTTGGGCGAAGGAGAAGAGCAGCGTGAGGTTGCAGTTGATCTTGTCCTTCTTGAGTTCGGCGGCGGCCTGAATGCCTTCCCAGGTCGAAGCGAGCTTGATCAAAATGCGCTCACGCGACACGCCGGCCTGCTCGTAACGAGCAATAAGCGAATGGGCTTTGGCCACTGATCCGGCCTGGTCAAAACTCAGGCGCGCGTCCACCTCAGTCGAAACGCGGTGCGGGACAATCTTCAAAATCTCCAGTCCGAACTCCACGGACAGCTTGTCGAGCGCGATACCCAGCGCATTGCCGCCGCCCGCTTCCTGCTTGGCGTCGGCGATGGTCTTATTCACCAGTTCGGCGTACTCCGGCATGGTCGCAGCCTTGAGGAGCAGGCTCGGATTGGTCGTGGCATCGCGCGGCTGATACTTGCGGATGCTCGCGAAGTCGCCCGTGTCGGCGACGACTTTGGTGACCTTTTTGAGCTGGTCCAGTTGCGTGGTTCCAGTGGTGGCCTGCGGCCCTTCGAGTGTTGCTGATGATGTCATAATTTCCTTGGTGAGAAGGTTTGGTCAGCCGGGATGAGGGCGCAACCATTTATTCGGTGAAAAATTACGGGCCATCCAATGAAACGCGGTCATCGCTGGGAACCGGCGCCACGGGCTTGGAGGATTTCGTCAGCCGGTAATAACGCACGAACCCGATGAGCAAAGCGATCACGCACAACGCCTTCCAAACAAAGAGCCACCACGGCGTCCACCACGCGCCCGTGCGCGCCTCCACCAAATCCGATCCGCCGAACACCCCCAGCGTGACCGCCAGCAGCCACAAGGTGGACCGCAGCCGCCGCTCGCGCCGGAAGCTGTAGAGGAAAAGCACCACGGCCAGGAAGAACCACACTCCCGCTTCCATGAGATTGCCGTCGCGTTCCAAGTCCATCGGTGTCGGGGCAAGAATCCCGAATCACACCGGCAAAGCAAGCCGGCACTCCAGAGACGCTGCTCAAAGCTTTTCCACGATCCGCTTCACCACGAAGGGAATGATTCCCCGCTCGTTGGCGTGGCCCACGGTGAAGATTACGAGCACAAACTTCCGTCCATCCGGCAATTCAACATAGGCCGCATCGTGGCGGGTGGTGCTGGTCCATCCGGCTTTCGACCAGAGCTTCGCGTCGCCCGGCAAACCCGCCGCGCTGAAGCCATGCGCTTGATCATCCGCGTCCGTGGACTTGGTCGTAAAGTCACGTTCGAGGAGCTGGAGCATCTCGGCGCTGCGCCGGGCTGAGACACATTGGCCGAGAGCGATCTCGGTAAGCAGCCGGGCCGTGGCGTCGGTCGTGAGCGCGTTGCGGTTGCCGAAATCCTTCCCCACCCAAACACGCTCGCGTCCGTACGGGCCGTCGCCCCACGGCTTCTGATTGGCATTGATGTTCGTGTAGCCCAGCGACGCGAAGTAGCGGTTCACCGCGTTACGCTTCTCGCCCCAGACCTTCATCTCCGCCTCGGGCAATTCCGGACCACCGGTCGTGCCCGTGATGGACTCCACCACATAGGCGGTCGCATCATTGGATGAATCCACGATCATGTCCTTCATCGCGCGGCGCAATTCCGCCGAGTCCGCGAGCC
>JAYVWQ010000493.1:0-13661 GCA_043785945.1 Akkermansia sp. | reverse complement strand
TCGCCGCCGCGCACGGCGATGGTCTGCGCGGGCACGCCGATCTCCCAGCGGAACCGGTTCGGTGCGGCAAACCAGACGTGGCCGGTGGACGTGAGCGGCTGCGTGAGCGTCTTGAGCTGGCGGATTTGCGTGAGGTCGGCGGACCAGGTGTGGAGATTGGTCTGGGCGGAGAGGAAACGGGTGAGGGTCGGCGAGAATTCGGCGGCGCGGGCGCGAGGGACAAAAGCTCCCAGCACCAACATCCAAGCCCCAAACACCAAACACCAACGCCGCGCGCGGGCTGGCTGGGGGCGTGAAGTTTGGAGCTTCTCTGTATCTTGGATCTCGGAGCTGGGAGCTTTCATAATCGTTTCCACACCGGCACGAAGTGATACCACTGCTCCAGATGCCCGCGCACGGCCGGCTCCAGCGCGGTCACGACGCGCTGGGTGAGTTGCTGGCGCGCGGCGCGGTCGCGAAGCGTGGGGCGGTCATACTCGACCGGAGGCAAAATGTGCGCGGCGTATTTGTCGCCGAGACGCGGGAGATAGACGGGGAGCAGAATGCAGTTCGTGGCGCGCGCCAATTCGGCAGCGGCGATGGAGGCGAAAAATTTCTCTCCGAACAGTTCGACTTCCACCGCACTCGTCTTGGGCGGACGGTCGATCAGCAGCGCCACGGTCCCGCCCGCTTCGAGGCGGCGGATGATTTCCACGAAAGCAAAGGGGTCGCGCCCAATGACCAGCGTCTCGATGCCGCAACGTGCGCGTGCCGCCTGGCGCAACTCGGTCAGCCCGTGGCCCGGCTCGACGAGGGTGATGACGTTGAGTTTGAAGCCATGGCGCGTGAGGAGCGGTGCGCCGAATTCCCAGTTGCCGAGGTGCGGCGTAACGAGCAGCACGCCGCGCCCGCTTTTTTGCGCGGCGAGGAAATGATCCCAGCCCGTCATCTCGCCGAAGATGCCGTCCATTGGAAGTCCCGCCTCGAAGCGCCAGAGGTCCACGACCTTGCCGGAGAATTGGCGGAAGAGTTTCGCCGCCACTTCCTCGGCGCGTTCGCGCTGGCCCTTCACCGCGGGAAGAAGATTTTGCACCACCGTTTCGCGGCGACCGGGGAAGACGCGCGCGTAGAGCAAGACGAGCGCGGCGGCGATGGATTTCAATACCCGCTCCGGCAGCACGCGCGCGAACAGCAGTCCGAGCCGCCAGAGCGCCGCACCGTAGAAGAGCGAAGGGCCTTGGGGCAGCACGCGCGGCTGGGAACTAGGAACCCCAACCGCCGCGTCCGGCGGCGTTCGAGTTCCCAGAGTCGAGGTTGATGGTTCGAGGTTCACTTCTTCAGCGCGCGCCACCACAGCGGCAGCAGGTACACAGAGACGAGCATCGCGCAGAGGATGCCCAGGCCACAAACTTTTCCGAGGCTCGCCATGCCCGCGTTGTTCGAGAAGGCGAGCGAGGCAAAGCCCGCGACCGTCGTCGAACCGGCCAGCAGCAGCGCGCGTCCGATGGAGCCGCGCACCACGGCCAGGTCGCCGTCGTAGCGCCGGAGCGCGAGTTGAATGTGGATGCTGAAGTCCACGCCCATGCCGAGCAGGAGCGGGAGCGCCATGAGGTTGAGCAGATTCCACGACCAGCCCGCCGCCGCCATGAAGGCCCAGAGACACAGGCCGCTCACGACGAGCGTGGCCAGGCTCAACAGCATCTCGCGCACGTTGCGAAAGGCGAGCCACAGGGAGATGGAGATGAGGAGAACCATCGGCACGATCACTTTCCAGAACTGCGATTTCACACGCGCGAAAACGGAATAGCCCAGCACTTCCCAGCCGGAGAGATAAATGCCTTTGGGGAAAAGCTCCGCCGCGACTTCGAGCAGGCGCGGCGTGAGTTCCGCGAGCGGCGCGTTGGTGTTCCGGTAGATGAGTCCGAGCGCATACATCTGCCCTCCCTGGCGCGCGGTGAGCTTGTCGAGAATCCAGCGGCTGTTCTCGTTCGTGGGCCAGAACACGCCGCGCGTTTCGCCTGCCGCCTGCCAGGTGGCGAAAATATTTTCGGTGAGCGCGAGGGAATTGGAAGTGAAGCCCGCGCGCGGCACGGCTTCGCGAATGGCCGCGCGCTGTTCAAGGATCGTGGTGACGGCGGCGCGGTTCGCGTTTTCGTTTTCAGGATTGGGCCACAGGCTCGTCGGCAGGAGGAAGCTCGTGATTAAGCCGTTGGAAACAGAGCGCGAGAGTGCGGCCTCGGCTTCGATCAGACGCACATTGATCTCCGCTTCATCGCGCCCGGCCATCAAAATCCAGAGCGGCTCCTGCGTGCGCTGGAGGCGCTGTTTAATTTCCTCGACGGCGGCGTAGGCGGGACTGCTCTTCGGCCGCAGGGCGTCGGGCGAGTTGTCGAAGCCCGGCCGCCGCATCACCAGCACACCGGCACAAACAATTAATAAGGCGAGGGTGCTGAACCATGGCCAGCGCACCGGCGCCACGTTCGGAGAAGATGCGTGCGGTTCCGCCGGAATCGTGGCGGCATCGCGCTGGCGCATGAGAGGCGGCAGATAACCGTAGAGCATCACGACCGCCGCGAGCGCGATGCCGATGGCGACGAGCGTGCCGAGTTGTCCGAGTCCAGGCAGCCCGCCGAGGTTCAGCACGAGGAACGCGCCGCAAGTCGTCACCGCCGACCAGAAGATTCCCGGTGCAGCCATCTTTTGAATTTCGCGCCGCGAGAGTTCGGGATGACTGCGCGATTCCTGATAGAGCACGATGCCAAAATCTTCCGCGAGTCCCAGCAAGATGGAGGCAAAGCCCAGGCTGATGATGTTAATGGTTCCGTAGAAGAGGCCGCCGAGCGCCATCGTGCCCGCCAGAATGAGCAGCAGCAAAACCGTGAGCCACAGAAGTGGCTTGAGCCGCCGGTGCGTGAGGTAAAACAGCACGCCAATGACCAGCAGCGTTATGCCGGACGGCCCCGCCATGTCCTGCTGCATGCCGCTGGAAATTTCCGACACGAACGCGGGCCGTCCGGTGTAGCGCACGTTCACCTTCCCATCGAGCGCGGCGGCGCGGAGCGCATTGGTCGCGACGGCCTTCACCTGGTTCAGCCACTTGGTGCATTGGCGGTAATCGGAAATATCGGGCTTCGCTTCCGCGAACACGACGCGGAACATTCCATCCGCCGAGGAAAAAAATTCACCGCCCTCGCCGAAACTGTTGCCGCCGGAAACGGACTCCGGCAGTTGCGTGAGATTGAATGGATCGTAGCCGCGCCGCGCGAGGTCTTGCGGCGAGAGCGACGTGGTGAGCGCTTCCTGCGCCTCGCGCAAAGCGGGGGCGAGATTGGTGAAGGCGAGGCGGTTGGTCAGCGCGCCGAAAATTTCCGGAGGTTGATTGAGCCAGAGATAGGCGACGAGTTCCGCCGACTGCCCGGGATTTTCCAGCCAGAGCGGCTGCCACGTCACTTCCGCCGTCAGGTTGGTCGCGGCGCGCAGCGCGAGGGCGAGGGCGCGCGCGGCATTCTCGGCCTGCTCTGGTTCGTCGGCCTTGACGGTGATGATGAGTTCGCGCGCGTTGGCGAAGTTGGTTTGATACAGCTTGAGCCCCCGCACGACGGGGAATTCGTCGGGCAGCAGATTCATCACCTCGACATCGAGGCGCAGGCGCATCAGACCGAGGCCAATCGGAATGAGCAGCAGGAGCCAGAGCCAGTGGCGGGATTTCATTCGTTGAGAAACCCGGAAATCATTTCGCCGGTCTTGGGATTTTCCAGTGTGAATCCGTGCTGCTGCGTCTGCTCAAACTTCAGCGTCGCGGGCGGCTTGGTTCCGTTCAGCGCGCGCGCGAGGTGAATCCAGAGCAGCCGGGGCGTCGGCGTGCCGCGTCCGCTGAAGCTGCGCTGTTGCGGCACGAACTCGATCTCCCACTCCTCGCCCCGCGTCTGCACAGTGACGAAGGGCAGGGGAGTCTTGGTCATTTGCAGCATCGTGCGGCCCGGGCCGTGCGTGGCGAAAAGTATTTCCCCGGCAATTTCCGGCGCGTCTGCCTGGCTCCGCCACAAGGCCTGCCCTTGATGGAGCGTCCAGCCCGGCTCCGAAAGGTTCACGGCGGGCAGCGGCGGAATGGTCCGGCAGGAGGTAAGCAGCAGGGTGGCGATCAAGGTCGCCGCCCAGCTCAGGCTTCGAGCTGCTTTCGGCGTCAGTTTGGTTCCACCCATGTGCCGCGCAATAAACTCGCGTTCAGGAGGCGCGTCCAGAATTTCCGTCCAGGAGAAGGTTCAATCGACGCAAAGCTGCGGCTTGCCATCACAGGAAAATAAGTGAGACAAATTCCGCCATCCACGGTGTCCTTGTTGAAAGATCTTTCATGTCGAATCCAAAGAAAAAGTCCGGGCGGCGCTTCTGGCTGGCGCTCGTCCTTCTAATCGCGCTGGCCCTCGCCGGCTCCGCCTACTTTCATTTCCGCAAGCGGGAGATCGTAATCACGGTGCAGACGGATAAGGTGGCGCGGCGGGACATCACGGAGCTGGTCGTGGCCAACGGCAAAATTCAGCCCGTGGTGCAGGTGGTGATCAATCCCGAGGTCAGCGGGGAGATCATCGAACTGCCGGTCAAGGAGGGCCAGTTGGTGCAGAAGGGTGACCTGCTGCTAAAGATTAAGCCGGACAATTATCTGGCCAGCCGCAATTCCGCTTCGGCCAATTTCAAATCGGCGGAGGCGGGCAAAACTTTGGCCCTGGCAAATCTGCGCAAGGCAGAATTCGAATACAAACGCGCCCAAGAGCTGGCGGAGACGAAGCTGATTTCTGAATCACAACTTCTTGAAGCCCAGACCTCGTTCGAGGTCATGCAGGCCAGTTCGCAGACGAGCATTCATTTCGGGGAACAAGCCGCCGCCGCCCTGGCCAAGGCCGAGGATGACCTGGCCAAGACCACGATTTACGCGCCGATGGCGGGCAGCGTCACCAAGTTGAAATCTCAGCGCGGCGAACGCGTCGTCGGCACGGCCATGATGGCCGGCACGGAGATCATGACCATCGCCGACCTGAATGAGATGGAGGCGCGCGTGGACATCGGCGAGGTGGACGTGGTGCTCATCAGCCTCGGGCAGACGGCGCGGCTGGAGGTCGATGCGTTTCGGGATCGCAAGTTCACGGGGCGCGTCACGGAGATTGCCAATGCCTCCAAGACCGCCGGCTCCGGGACCGGCTCCTCCTCTTCGAGTTCCTCGCAGTCCCAGGAGGCGACGAAGTTTGAAGTGAAGATTCGCGTGCAGGAGAAGGAAGTTTTCCGGCCGGGCATGTCGGTGACGGCGGAAATTGAAACGCGCTATCGGACCAACGTCCTGGCGATTCCGATTCAGAGCGTCACCACCCGCGTGCCGAAAAAACCAAACGCCAAGCCGGATGGCGATTCACTCGTGAAGAAAGCCCAAGCGGCCTCGGTCGCGCCGACGGCGAACAAGGAGCCGGAGAAAAAGGAGAAGCCCATCGAGGTCGTGTTCACGCTGGACGGCGATCACGTCAAGATGGTGCCGGTAAAACGGGGCATCAGCGACGATGGCCACGTCGAAATCACGGAAGGATTGACGGAAGGTGCCGAGGTGATTTCCGGCGGCTTCAAGGCTATCAATCGTGAACTGGAGGATGCGAAGAAAGTGAAGGTCGGAGTGCCCGAGGAGAAGCCTGATTCCGACGACAAAAAATAGCCGCCGCATGAGCCTCATCCGACTGCAAAACATCTCCCGGCTCTACCAGATGGGAGCCGAGACCATCCACGCCCTGCGCGATGTCTCGCTGGAGATCGAGCGCGGCGAGTATGTGGCGATCATGGGACCGTCGGGTTCGGGCAAGTCCACGCTGATGAATCTGATCGGCTGTCTCGACTCGCCCAGTTCAGGGAAATATGAACTGAACGGAACCGACGTGAGCGAGATGGACGACAACGCTCTGGCCGAGGTGCGCAATCGCGAGATCGGTTTCGTGTTCCAGACCTTCAATCTGCTCCCGCGTTCCCACGCCCTGCACAACGTCGAACTGCCGCTCATCTACGCGAGCATGGAGGTCACGGAACGTCGCGAACGCGCGCGCGAAGCCCTGGCCCAGGTGGGGCTGGCGGACCGGATGTATCATCGGCCCAACGAGCTTTCCGGCGGACAGCGCCAGCGGGTGGCCGTGGCCCGGGCGCTGGTCAACCAGCCTTCCATTCTGCTGGCCGATGAGCCGACCGGAAATCTGGATTCCAAGACCGGTTGTGAAATCATGGCGCTGTTCGAGGTGCTGTCGCGCAAGGGCCACACCATCATTCTCGTCACTCACGAAGAAGAGATCGCTCTGCACGCCCGCCGCATCATCCGCATCCGGGATGGTCTGGTCGCCGCCGACGAAGCGGTCGTGAAACGGGCGATGGAGGCAGCCCCGTCCGGCCCGCCGTCGCCATGAAGCTCATCACGGAACTGAGCGAGGGCCTGAGCATTTCCGCGCACGCCATCTTCGCGAACAAGCTGCGCTCGGCCCTGACCACGCTCGGCATTGTCATCGGCATCGTCACCGTCTCGCTCATGGCCATGGCCATTGACGGGATGCGCCAGGCTTTTCTGCGCAGCGTTTCCGCCCTGGGCGCGGATGTTTTTTACGTGGAGAAATTCCCCTGGGAGCGCACCGGCGCGTGGTGGAAAATCAAGAACCGGCGCGACTTCAACATCGCCGACGCCAAGACCCTTCTGCGTGAATCCACCCACGCCCGCGCCGTCTCGGTGGAGTGTTCAGCCAACTTTCCCGTCCGCTATCGGGACCGCAGCGCCACGGGCGTTTGGGTCGTGGGCAACAACGAGCAGAGCGCGCTCGTGCGCCAGTTGAACCCCAAGGAGGGCCGGTTCTTTTCCGAGGCCGAAGTCAGCGGCTCGCGCCCGGTTTGCGTGCTGGGATCGGAGATTGCCGAAAAACTTTTCCCGAACGGCGGGGCCGTGGGCGAACGCATTCAGGTCGGGGGCAAATCGTTCGAAGTGATCGGGGTCAACGAAAAGTTCGGCCAGTTCCTCTTCGGCAACATGGACAACCAGGTCATCATCCCGATCACACGGTTCCTCTCCGACTTCATGGCCCAGCCCTACGTGTTCTTCATGGTCAAGGTGCGCGACTCCACCAAAATGCCCGAGGCCATGGAGGAGGCGCGCGGCATCGTGCGCAAACTCCGCAAGGTTGAGCCGGGCGCGGAGGACGACTTCGCCATCAACCAGCAGGACATGATCGTCAAACAGTTCGACAAGGTCGGCGGCGTCATTGCATCCGTCGGACTCTTCGTGACCGGACTGGCGCTCTTCGTCGGAGCCATCGGCATCATGAACATTATGTTTGTCTCGATGGCGGAACGGACCAAGGAAATCGGCATCCGCAAGGCCATCGGGGCCAAGCGAAGAACCATCATGATTCAATTCATGATCGAGGCCACCACCATCTGCCTGATCGGCGGAGCCATTGGCCTGGGCATCGCTTGGGGCGTGAGTCTGGTGCTGCCCAAAGATTTGCCGGCCCGGATGTCGCTGCCGGTGGCGCTGCTGGCGATTTTGGTTTCACTGCTCACGGGAGTTCTGGCCGGTTTTTTCCCCGCCTATCGTGCGGCCCGCATGAACCCGGTGGATGCCTTGCGCGCCGAATGAACGCCGTCGCCAAACCCACCACGCTCCGCGCCCGCACCGCGCGTTTCCGCGCCGAACTTCGGGAAAGTTTCTCCATGGCCGTGAGCGCGCTCGCGGCGCACAAGCTGCGCTCCGCGCTCACCCTGCTCGGCGTCACCGTCGGCGTGTTTTCCATCATCGTGGTGATGACCGCGATGCGCGTCCTGCAATCAAACATTGAAAAGGAGATGGGCCAGTTGGGCGCGCACACCTTCAGCGTGCAGAAGTGGCCCGCCATTTTCATCCACAGCCGCGACAGTTGGGAAAAGATTCAACGTCGGCCGAACATCACCTGGCAGCAGGTGCAGACCCTGCGGGACAAGGCCACCCTCGCGCAGAACATCGCGGTGGAAACCTATCTGTGGCGCAGCCCCGCTTCCTCGCGCTTCACGGAGATGGAGGTGGACGTTCCCATGCTCGGCGTCTCGCCCGAATCGTTTGCCGCCAAAAACTGGAACGTCGAGCAGGGCCGCGCCATCCTTAGTTCAGATTTGGACGGCACTCGCTCAGTGTGTGTCCTGGGCGGCACGGTCGCGAAAAATTTGTTCCCGCACAGCTCGGCGCTGGGCGAGAAGGTGAAATTTCGCGGCCTCAATTACACGGTCGTCGGCGTGTTGGAATCGCGCGGCATGACTCTCGGCGGCGATCAGGATTCCTTCCTCGCCATCCCCATCACCACAGGGCTGAACCGGTTTGGCGCGCAGTGGCGCAGTCTGACCATCCTGGTCCAGGCCGAAAGCCCGGCGCTGCTCGACAACACGATGGAGCAGGTGCGCGGCGTGTTGCGCGCCATCCGCAAGGTGCCGCCGCAGGAGCCGGATGATTTCGAGGTTTTCACCAACGACTCACTCATCGAACAATTTCGCGCCATCACCTTTGCCGCGCGGGCCGGGGCCGGCGTCATCAGTTCCATCGCGCTGCTCGCGGCCGGCATTGGCATCATGAACATCATGCTCGTCTCCGTCACCGAGCGGACGCGCGAGATCGGCATCCGGCGGGCCGTGGGCGCGAAGCAGCGGAACATCCTCACGCAGTTCGTGAGCGAAGCCGTCATCATCTGCCAGATCGGTGGAATCATCGGGGCCATCCTCGGCATCGCGGGAGGCAACGCCGCCGCGCTCTACTTCAAAGTGCCACTCGTGTTCCCGCTCGACTGGGCCATTCTCAGCATCGTGATCTGTTCCGCCGTGGGTCTGATCTTCGGCACCTATCCCGCGATCAAAGCCGCCCGCATGGATCCCGTGGAGTCGCTGCGCTACGAGTGAAGGGCGGTGGTGATGTGGGTCAGGCTTCCAGCCCACCCTAAATGTTGCACAATTCTAGGTTTTAATGAGTTTTGTCTTTTATTACTGACAGTTACCTGACAGAATCACCCGCATGAGCAAGAAGAAGTTTCCCATGACGGTGAAGCGCGGGAATGTGCGCGCCAAAATCTATTTCACGCCGAACAACGGGTGCGACGCCTACACGGTGTCCTACTACTTCGGCGGGAAGCGGCAGCGCAAGATGTTCGCCAGTCTGGAACTGGCCCACACGGAGGCGGAGATGGCGGCGACGAAGATCAGCGCGGGGGAAATGGACGTGCTGCATCTGACCAGCGAGGACCGCCTGGCCTACGTGCGCGCGCTGGGGATGTTGCAGGAGTTGAACACGCCGCTGGAAATGGCGGTCATGCAGTTCGCCGAGGCGGCAAAGATTCTGGAGGGCGGCTCGCTGGTGGAGGCGGCGCGGTTTTACGCGAAGCAGCATCGGCGGAAGCTGGCGGTGCGCACCGTCGAGCAGGTGGTGGCGGAGATGCTGGAAGCCAAGCGCGCGGAAGGAATGTCGGCGGTGTATGTGAAGGAGTTGCGCTCGCGGTTGAACCGGTTCGCGAAGCAGTTTCGTTCGCCCATTTCGATGGTGCTGGCGGCGGAGGTGCAGGACTACGTGAACGGTCTCCAGAGCGGCGGTCGCTCGAAGAACAACACACGGAAATCGATCCGGACGCTGTTTCACTACGCGCAGGCGCGGGGGTATCTGCCCAAGGGCGCGACGGAGGCGGATGACGTGAAGCGCGTGAAGGAAGCCCCGCAACCCATCGGCATCTTCACGGTCGCACAACTCGCGAAGCTGTTGCAGCACGCGGATGACGATCTGGTGCCCTTCCTGGTGTTCGGCGCGTTCTCGGGTCTGCGGCACGCGGAAATTCTGCGACTGGACTGGAGCGAGGTGGATCTGGCGGGCGGACACATCGAGGTGAAGGCGGCGAAGGCGAAGACGGCCAGCCGGCGGCTGGTGCCCATCGCGGAGAACCTGCGGGCCTGGCTGGCGCCGCGCCATCGGGACAGCGGGCGGGTCATCACGATGACGGACCACAAGCTGATCCAGCGGATCGGGGCGCTGGCGAAATCGGACGCGGTGAAGCTCGCCTGGCCGCACAACGGGCTGCGGCACTCGTTCATTTCGTATCGGGTGGCGGAGATTCAGAACGTGGCGCAGGTGGCGCTGGAAGCGGGCAACAGTCCACAAATCATCTTCCGCAATTATCGTGAACTGGTGAAACCGGCGGCGGCAAAGCAGTGGTTTGCCGTGGGGCCGGAAGTGCGGCCCGCGATCCGGGCGCTGCCTGCTCCCGAGCAGTTGGCCGCGTGAGGCCGAAGCGAGATGCCGATCCAGAGGGATGGGTTCCGCACAGGCCAACCAGGGTCGCGCTGCACCCGCCTTGATCTCAGACCCGCGCACCTTGCCCTGGCGCACAGGAAGCAGAGCTTCCGCGCGCCGCCCGCGCGAGGGCTACCAGTCGGTCACGCCAGACAAAACAGCTTTGCGAAGCGAACCGCAAAACCCCGCACCATCAAAGCAATCTGCGGACGGCATTTGTCCTCGCATCCCGTCGGCTGGTGAACCGCGCTGCCAAGGGCGGTAAATACTCCCCGTCGCAAAAACACTCATATCCCGGTATTTGTCCGACCCTCTCGGGCAGGCTCACGGGCAAATGAAATCAGAACACACCGCCCAGAACGCGGCCTGGTTGGAGAAGGCGGAAAAGCTGCAAGCTGGAGCATCCCATCCGGTCATTCCGCAACCGGAGGATGAACAACTGGTTCTCGAAGGCATGATGCAGTGCCTGCGCAGCCTCAAGCACAGCCAGCGGCGCGGCGTGGTCAAGGTGGCGCGCGATTGGGAGAGCGTGATCGACTTTCGCATTCGCCTGACCATGCAGGGGCGCAAGCCCAAGCCGCCGCGCCGGGCCGGACGTCTTCCCGCCACCCCGGCCCCGGCTACTTCATCCCCGTCAGGCGTGCGTATCCGAGTAAGTGTTTCTCCAAGTCGGGATTGAGCGGACATTGACTGCGCAACCAGGCAAACGCTTTTTCAGTTTCATGGCTCAACTCCACCAGTGGAAAATCCAGCGGCGCTTCGCTCCGGGCGGGCGTGCCCGCCGGAGCCGTCACCCGAATCTCGACGAACTCCGCGCCGGGTCCGACGCGCACATCCTGGCAGCGGGCGGCGATCAACTCCGCCTGATCGGCGGCGTCGCGGAAGGCTTTAAGCACCGAGGTCAGGTCTGTGTCGGTGATGCTGCGCTGCTCGCCGCTGAAGAGCCGCGAGACATGGCTGCGGGTCAGTCCGGCATCGCGCACGATGTCAGCCTGCCGCCGTCCGCTGCGCTCGGTGATGCGCGCCAGGGCCGTGCTGAAGTAACTCATAATCTCGCTCTTTTTATTTGCCGCCAGCCTCCCGTATTTTGGGAGGTCGGAGTCATCGCAACATTACTCGCGTCGGCTGGCAACCATCGAGTCGGCCGGATCGCGTCAAGAGTTTTGCCGAATTTTTATTCGCGAAAGGAAGCGAAAGCTTCCGCCAGCGAGCGAAAACGCCCGCGTGAAATTTCCGACTCATCATTACCGGGCCGAACCATGCCCTACAACCACACCACGGGCGAACACTCACGAAAATTATGACCGAAACAACACCCAACGCGGGGACCGGCGAGGCCGGGCCGCAAGTCGAAGGCTATATCACCAAGGAGGAAGTGGCGCGGCGGATTAAGAAGACCGTCCGCACCGTCGAGCACTGGCAGCGTCGGGGCATCCTGCCCTACGTGAAGGTGGGGCAGTCGGTCCTGTTCAAGTGGCCCGTGGTCGAGGCGCATCTGGATCGGCACTTCGGAGTTTGCCGCAGCAAGCCGGCCAAGTGACGGCGCGCGCGATGAACTCACGCGAGAAGGGCAAACGAGGCGAGCGGCAGTGGCGCGATGAGCTTCGGGCCAATGGCTACGACGCGCGGCGCGGCCAGCAGTTCAGCGGCTCGCCGGATTCACCGGACGTGATCTGCGAGGCGCTGCCCTGGGCGCACTTTGAAGTGAAGGCCGTGGAGCGGCTGAACCTCGAGGACGCGATGGAGCAGGCGCGGCGCGATGCGGGAAGGAAAGTTCCCTTCGTCGCGCACAAGCGAAACTTCCGGCCCTTCCTGGTCACGATGACGGGCGAGACGTTCTTCCGTTTGCTGCGTGGAGAATTTCCAGAAAGCGGAAGCACCTCATCCCCAGCCCCTCTTCCTAGCGGATGCGGAGAGGAAGACGGCGCGCGCGGAGCGGCGCGCCCCACCCAAAAAATCTCGGCTGCGGCATGTGCTGCGGCCAATTCCGAAAACAACCAACCAGAGAAAGAACAGACCCATGAAGATCCAAGCTAACAATACCAAGTTCGAAGCCTGCCCGGAATACACGGGCCGCGCCGTGTGTGTCGATGCCACGCCGCTGCGCAAACAACAGTCGCAGTATGGCGAGCGCGACGTGTTCAAACTCGTGTTCGAGGTGGACATGGCGAAGGAGGACGGCACCCGTTACGCCGTCTGGTCCCGCAACTTCACGCCCACGCTGAATGAGAAGTCGGCGCTCCGCAAATTCCTGCGCGGCTGGTTCGGTCGCGATCTGACGGCGACGGAACTGGGCGATTTCGACACCGAAACGCTGCTCGGCAAACCGGCCCAACTCGTGATCGTGCATGAGCACAAGGAGAACGAAGTGTATGCGAACATCGCGGCCTGCACACCGGACAAGTCGGGAAATCCGCTCAAGCCCTCCGGCCAATTCATCCGCGCGAAGGATCGCCCGGCCAAGGACGTTCCCGGCGGAACGCCCCAAGGCGCGGGTCAGTCCGGTGGCTATCGCCGCGCGGAACAGCCCGCTGCGGGCGGGGCAGTGGATCACGGGGCCGTGAAGGTCCATGTCGGCAAATACAAGGGCATCGAGCTGCGCGATCTGAATCTCGAAGCGGTCTCGGCGCTGTGTGAGAAGTGGCTGCCGGGCGCGAAGGCCAACGCCAAGCCGCTGGCTGACGACAAGCGGCTCACGGCCGCGCTGGAATGGTGGCTCTCCACCCAGGAGAAGGCCAATGACAACGTGGATTACTGAGACGCGGAATTACACCTCACCCTCAGCGCGGAACGAAAAAAACTCAGAAGCGTATGCGAACCATTTTCTTCGACATCGAAACTGGTCCTTTGCCGGAATCCGAACTGGCGGCCCTGGTGCCGCCGTTCGATCCGGCGGAGGTCAAGACGGGCAATCTGAAAGACCCGGACAAAATCGCGGCGAAGCTCGCCGAGGCGGAATTGAATCATCGCCGTGATTTCGTCGAGCGCGCAGCGCTCGACCCGCTCACGGGCCGCGTGGTCGCCATCGGCCTGCTTTATCGGGACAGCGGCGAGTTCTTCGTCATCGGTCACGATGACGAGGCGGCAACGCTCCGCGAATTCTGGGACGCGACGAAGGGCGAGATGGGCCGGATCAACGAACTCATCGGGTTCAACACGCACCTGTTCGATCTGCCGTTCCTAATTCGCCGCTCGTGGCGGCATCGTGTCGCGGTGCCGTCCGGCATCCGGCGCGGGCGGTATTGGGGCGACGAGATGGCGGACGTGCGTGAGGCCTGGCAACTGGGCGACCGGCAGGCGCGCGGCTCGCTGGATGTGATCGCGAAACATCTGGGGGCCGGCGCAAAAAACGGCGACGGAAAGGACTTTGCGGCGCTGTGGC
>JAYVWQ010000492.1:0-2716 GCA_043785945.1 Akkermansia sp. | reverse complement strand
CGGAAGTTGTTGGTCGAAACCCAGAGTGAGCCGCTGCCGCTTTTGAAATTCGTCCAGCCCGCCGGGAGTGCCGGAGAAATGATGGCGTCGAAATTTTCTGCATAGGAAAGATTCCACCCGCCGAGGTGAAAGGAGTTGGTCAGGGTGCCGAGGTTGTTCGTGCCGTCCTGCAATTGGAGCCGGGTGGTGACGAGACCGCCGCAGACGCCGGTGGCTGTGAAGGGGAAAGCACGGCTCACGTTGCTGCCGCCCACGGGCATTGGGCCGTAGGTTTGCGGCCCGCCGGGCGCGTTCACGCCGGTGCCCGCGAGCAGGGTGGCGACGAGATTGGTGAGGGGCATGGCGCTGGCATTCGTGAGGGTGAAGCTGATGGTGACGTTCTCTCCGGGGTCCACGACACCGTTGGTGGGCAGGCAGGATTCCGCCGTCAATAGTACGGCCACGACGGAAGGAAGTTGGCGCGTGTCCCGGCCCGCCACGCTGAGGGCGCCGGTGTTCGACGGGTCCAGCCAGTCGCGCAACCGCGTGGCCGCCGTGGTGCCGCTGGCCCAGGCCGTGGAAAATTTTCCGTAGCAATCCGGAGCCTGCGGCGTGGTGCAGTAGGAATCACCGCCGGACAAGGTGCCGACGAGCCGATGGGTGGCCGGGTCCCAGATGCCGGAGCCGGACGAGCCTGGTTCGGTCACGCCGGAACTCCAGATCACCTGCCAGTGCGAATTGATGCCGCCGGTGCCGATGCAACTGTCCACCGAGGTGAGCGCAGAGTTGGCAAAGCTGATGGATTTTTCATCCGTGTTCGGATGGTGAATGCCCACGGCCCCGGAGGGCGTGAGTCCCGAACGGTCCCAGCCGGAGTAATACACTTTGAAACTGGCATCCGGGATGTCTTCCAGTTCGATCAGAGTCACGTCCACGTCGGACTTGGCCATGCGGAAGGTGGCCCCCGACTGGTTCTGCGCGAACGATCCGCCGCCGTGCTGGCCGCAGGCGGGCGACTCGTAATTCCAATAGACGACGATGGAGGGCGCGTTGCCCGCCGTGATGCCGCAATGGTTGGCAGTGAGGAAAAAGTTTCGCGCATCGCCCGCCACGTCATTGATGAGCGTGCCGGAGCAGAGCAGGGAGCCGCCGATGGAGTAGGTCGCCACCGCGCGAATCTCGTGGCGCCACGGATCACCGGCCGGACAAATCACGTCGTTCTCGCAGGGGTCGGAGCGGGGCAGGGAACTGGCCTTGGCCCCGGCCTTGTCGCGCCCGAACAGGTCACGGTAGCCGCAATTGATTTGCGTGAGCGTGAGTTCCGGCTCCGGGGCGTTCTCGGGCACAAACAATTCGACGACCATCTGCGCGCCCGGCAGCACTGGAGTCCAGAGCTGGCCGTGCGGTTTGCGATCGCGAATGGTGAATGCGCCCTGCACGTAGTCGCCGGCCTCGGTGTAGAGGTGCAGCGTTGCGCCGTCCGGCAAATCAAAGCGGCTGAAGCCCAGGCTCAGATCCGTGGCGCCCGCTGAAACCAGGCGCAGCCGCCAGAGCCGTCCGCCCGGGACCGCTTCCCACGCGCCGTGGGTCGCGGGCGTGATCTCGACGGGCACTGGCATGGCCACGCGCAGCGGGGAATTCTTGTCCGGCTTGCCATCACTGGCGAGTTGGCTGGCCACGTCGGTGGCTGGCGCGGCGAACTGCGGAAGGGCGGCCAGCGGTTGCACGGCGTGGGCGCGGCTGTAGGGCAGGGTGGCTTCACGGGCGGGAAGTCGCGCTATTCCGAAGAACAGCAGGCCGAGAAGCAGCGCGTGAAACCGACGGTCCAAGAGGGTCATGGCGTGACGCGCAGACTCAGTTCATCTGGCCCGCCCATCGGACGAGGCGGTGGAAAATTTCCCAGTTGTCCTGCCCGTGCAGCGCCACGCCACCCACGCCCTTTTCCTCGAAGGCCCAGTCGCAGAGCCACCCGGCGTCCGTCACCACGATGACGCGGCCGCGTCCCGGTTCGGCCACGGCGAGGAGCGCGCCGGGTGCATCGCGCGGGCCTTGGGCAGGCTTGACGTGGAGGTCGTTGTTGACCAGTGCGCGCGGCCGGGCGGCGTGTTCGGCTTCGATCAGGATTTGATTGCCCGTGTAATAACCCCAGCGCAGTCCGCCGATGACGGGCGTTTCCTTGGGCAGCGGGAGGAGCTTGGCATCGGTGTAGCGATTGGTGAATTGCAGTCCGAACTGACGCAGCAGCCGGTTCGTGTCCTCGGTCTCGAGGTTGTGATTCTCCTGGTTGCCCAGCACGATCAAGGCTCCGCCGTTTTCCACGAACCGCCGCAACGCCGCCCCATCCGCCGCCGTGAAATGATGGGGCCGGGGATGGCCCGCCACCGCCTGGTCACTGGGATTGGCGATCATCACCACCTTTACCCCCGCGAGCGTGTCGGCCGTGAGCGGCTGATCGTGGACGCGCACCGCGAAATCTTTCCCCAACCGCTGCAACACATCTTTGAAATTGCCATCCGGGAGATAGCGCGCCTCTCCCTGGGCGTTGAAATAACGGCTGTAGAGGAACACAGGCTGGGTGTCCGCCGCCCGCAGAGAGGGAGTCAGCCCGGACAGGAACAGCAAGCCCAACCCGAGGCCTCGAATAGCAGACGCGCGCATCCCCAATTGTTTCCAGCAACGCCCGCCGTTTGACGAGAGATTTTCCGCTGGCCGTGGTGCTCCGCCGAGGGGGCATGGG
>JAYVWQ010000491.1:0-6291 GCA_043785945.1 Akkermansia sp. | reverse complement strand
TTGACCGCGCCGGGCGTGCCGTTGAGCGCGGGCACCGCGATCTGCGTGACACGCGGCAGACGATTGAAGTAGAGCCGCGAGAGCAGCGCGTTGTTGCCGCCAATCCACTTCGCGCGGAAGGAAATTTCGTACTCGTGCCCATTGATCACGGAAGCACCGCCGGCCAGCGTGATCTCGACGTGATTGTGCATGTGCTCGGTGGAACTCGTCGCCACGAGACGCAAGACGTGGTTCGCGCCGTTCGCCGGATCGATGATGACGGAACCTTTGTGATCGCCAAGCACGCGCCAGTTGCTCAGGCCGCTCTCGAAGTTGCCGTTCTGAATCAACTGCGTGGCCGCGCCGGACGGCTGATCGATCACGCTGATGTCGTCGAGCAGCACTTCGCCCGCGTCGAGCAGGCCGAGCACGAACTCCTTCCACGTCGTCGGACTCGGTGCGGTCTCGGCGGCGGCGATGCCGCGATAGGTGTAGGTCGCCCACGAGGACTTGCTGCCCTCGTCGCTCGCGGCCCAGGACTCCGCCGAAGCGTTGTCGGCGCGCGGGTCGCGCAGTTCGAGCGACGAGCCGCCGCCGTGGGCGAAGCGCGGCCAGCGTCCGTTCGCGTAGTAATGCACCTCGTCCGCCGGATTGCCGAGCGGGTCTTCGAGCCGCAGCCGGTCGCCGCTGTGCGAAAGCGATTTGCCATACGGACCGAGCGGCGCGAGCGAGGGATAAAGAGTCTGGAGGAACACCGGGTCTCTCGCCACGACGAGATAGCCGCCGGGCGCGAGCGTTTGGTTGGTCGCGAAGTCGAAGCTGATTCCGTCGCTCAACTTCCAGCCCGCGAGGCTCACCGTGTTCGTGCTGCGGTTGAACAGTTCAACCCACGCTTCCGGCGAATCACGCTGCGGCTGCGCGGGCGCGATGAACGAAGTCGCCGTGAGTTCCGCGCCGAAGACGACGTCCGCGCCTATTGGATTAGTCGTGGACTGATGCACCTCGGCCGCGAGCCAGTTAGTGCCGAAGACAAGGCTCAGGTTCGGAATCGAGAACGGGCCGGTGTAAACCGGGGTTGCCACGCCCGCGCTGGCGAAGTTGGTGTAAGCGATGTTCCCCGCCGGCATGTTCTGGCGCAGCACTTCTGTTCCGTTCAGATAAAACACCGCGCCGTCGTCGATGATACTCCTCAGCGTCAGCGTCGCGCTCGCCACGTCGCCGGTGAAGACGAAAGGCGCGCGGAAATACCAGGTAATGAGCCGCGCGCCGCCCGGAGCGGTCAGCGAAAGCGCGGTGTTCTTCGCGGCCGGCAGCGTCGCGGTGCTGACGTAAAGCAGCGCGCGCCCGGAGGACCACGAGGCGTCGTTGTAATTCGTCTGCCGCCACGTCGTGCCGAGATCAACGCCCTGCTGATGGTAGCGCCAGAGGTTCGTGATGCTGATGGAGAGGTTCGTTGGCGCGAAGCTCGCCGCCGTCGCCGCGAGCGGCAGGTGATCGTACATGATTTCGTTAATCACGATCTCGTTGCGCAGCGCGACGACGTTCGACGCGCCGGGCGTCGTCTGCGTCGCCACGAGCCACGGCCCCGTGCCGTCGGGCAGGCGTGAGCGTCCGTACTTCTTCGCGACCACGGCGTCGAGGACGTTGCTGCGGCCCGGCGCGTAGAGCACGAACTGATCGCCCGACGCCGCGCTGAAACCGAGCGTGGCCTTCGGCACGAAGACCAGACCGCCCGGCGGCAGCGACAGGCCGCTGAAAGTGTATTCGTGATACGTGCCGCCGAAGCGCGCCACGGTGCAGCCGTCGAGCGCGGCGGTGGTGCTGCCGTAGTTGATCAGCTCGAAACCAAAGTTCGCGTTCGTCGAGGACTCGATCTCGTTGAAGGCGATCAGCGGCGGCGGCGGCGCGGGGAAGTTCGTCGTCGAGACGGTGAGTTCCGCGCCGAAGATGGCGTCCGCCGGGGCGCTGGGGCCGCGATGCAACTCGACGGCGAGGACGTTGGTGCCCGCGAGCAGACTGCCGGTCGGCAGGTCGAACGGGCCGGTCAGCGTGGCGTTGGTGATGTTCGAAAGCGCGAGCGTGGCGGCGGTAATCGCGCCGCCGGGCAGGTTGAAGCGATAGACTTCGACGCCGTTCAGGTAGAAGACCGCGCCGTCCGCGAGGATGGGCCGCAGGCGCAGGCCCGTCGCGGCAGGCGAACCGTTGACCACGAAGCGGTCGCGAAAATAGTAAGTCACCGGCGACACCGGCAGCGCGGTGTTGAGCGGCGCGTTGCGGCGCGCGGTGCCGGAAACTTTCACGCGGAAGCCGGCGGGGTTCGCACCGGAACCGGCATTGACCGTGAGAAATTCCAGCGTGTTCGTCCCGGCCATGAAGCCGTTGGTGATCGTGAAGTTCCCGCTGAAGCCGCCGAAGCCGGAGAAGGCAATCCCCTTCGCCACGCCGTTGAGCAGCACGTTGGTGAGATCGTTGTCCACGGCGAAGTTCATCAGCAGATTCGCGCCGACCGCGGAATAGCCGGTGAGATCGAAGGTGGTGCGGAAGTTGTACGGCCCCGCCGCGACATTGGCCGTGCCGGGATTGACCGCGCCGAGCCAGACCGACGTCGCGTCGTTGGCGAGCCACGCGGGATGATTCTGAATGACCGTCGCCGGAATCGCGGGTGGCGGCGGTGCGCTCTGCGCCGAAAGGGTGAGTTGGTAATGAGGATCGGCGGCCCCGGGCGAGACCGGCACGCGGGCCGCGTCGAGGCCGCTGTTGAAGAGCGTGGGGATGGACTCGAAATCACCGAGCGGGGGCGGCGTGTTGCTGGCGAAGAAGACGCCGGGGCCGCTGGCCCAGCCGCTATCGTTGTAGCCGAGGTCGCGCCACGCGGTGCCGAGGTCGGCACCGGTCGCGTCGTATCGCCACGAACTGGTCAGCGCGACGGGCATGGAGTTTGAGAGCGTGGTGGTGATGAGCGGGAAATTTTCGCGGCCCGGCGTGCCACCAACCTGCGCGCTGAATCGCCAGTTTGCGGCCAGTCCGCTGCCCGCGTTGCGATTGAACTTCGCGAGCGACGGACCCGCGCCGTCCGGCCCGACCGGCCAGTCCCCGTCCACGCCATAGCTCACGAAGTCCATGAGGCGCTGGCTGTTGTTCCGCAGGTTCAACGTGTCGCCCGCGTTCGACAACCGTCCCAGGAGCGGGCCCAGCACATTCGTCGCGCCGGTGGCAGCCGAGAGCGTCGCGGGCGAGGTGGCAATGAGCAGATACTTCCCGCCGCCGATCACCGTGCCCTCGGCGAAGGTGAACTGCACGCCGCCCGCGAGCGACCAGCCGGAAATATCCATGTCCACGGCCATCTGGTTGTGCAACTCGATCCACTCGAGCTGCGCCTCGTTGGTCGCGTTCGGGTGATACATGATTTCGTTGAACACCACGGTGCTGTCGGCGCGGGCTCGGAAGGCAGGCAGCAAAGCCAAGGCAGCAAATAGAGCAAAACAAAACTTCATAAGCAAAAGAGACCGGGGACTCGCGCCCCCGGTCTCGCAGATTAACACATCTCGATTACGGCAGGACGCGGAAGAACACCGCCGGGGCGTTCGTGGTGTAGGCCGTCGTCGGACTCACCGCGCTGATCGTCGTCCACGGGCCGGTCACGTCCGGCGCGGATTGCAATCGATCACAACTGCCCGTCGGCGTCCACGAAATCGAGAGCGTGTCCGGCGCGGTGCGCGTGATGCTCAACGCCGGAGCCACGATGGTGCGAATGCGGACAAGTCCGTCGAGGTCCACGCGCACGGCGGTCGGGTTCGGAGTCGTGGGCGCGTTGTTGATGATGAAGTCCACGCTGTTCGGCCCGGTGACGAATCCGTTGGTGAGCGAGAACGGCAGGAACGAAGTGAAGCCGCCGCCGCTGACCCCTTGCGACACGCCGTTGACCACGATGTCCACGAGCGTGTTGTCCACGGCGATTTGTCCGGCGAGACGGAACGTGCACATATCCACGCCCGTCAGATCGAAGAACGTCTGGTAAGTGTAGTTGCCCTCGGCGTTGCCAGAGTTCTGGTTCGGCTGCGGCGCAATCCACTTGGACTTCGGACCCGCGCCCAGCCACGGCGGCACGGGCGAGAGCGCCTCGTTGATGACGAAGGCGTCCGGACCAGTGTTGGTCACGTCCACGCTGGCACCAAGAATCCAGTGCAGGTCAATCGAACCGTCGGCCGAAAGCGAATTGTCGTTGTTCAAGCCGGTGCCGTAGATGCCGGGCACCCGGCGGTAGAGGACGGTGAGTTGCGCCGGGTTGCTGTTCGTCGATCCGGCATTATTGCTGACGAGCACATCGTAGGAACCATTGTCGTTCGTCGTCGCGCTGGGAATCGTCAGCACGAGATTGGTCTGGCCGGGGAGCGGCACGCCGTTCTTGTTCCATTGATAGGCGAGCGGGTCGCTGCCGGTGGCGCTGACGCTGAAGGAAACCGCGTCGCCCTCGATGACGGCGTTCTGGCTGATCGGCTGCACACTGACGCTCGGGCGGATGTTCGGGAGCAGGCGCGCATTGCTGGCGGTGAACTCGGCGCGCAGGCCGGTGTAGCCGGCCACGCCGTCCTGGTTCTGGACCACGAAGTCGATGGTGTTGACGCCCGGCAGGAAGGTGGACGTGGTCGTGTCGATGACGAAGGTCGTCCACACCGGGAACTGCGCGGTGTTTTGCAGGCCCAGGTCCGACCCGTTCAAACGGATTTGCACGCCGAGATTGTCCGTGGCCCAACGGCCCTGGATGACAATCGTGCTGGCATCGCGATCCGAAAGATCAAACGTGGTGCGATAGACGTAGATGCCGTCGCCGGAGGCGAGACCTGCGGAACCGGCGCTGTCGAGGCGCGGCCCGATCCACTTGGAACTCGCGGTGTTCGCCAGCCACGGGCCGGCCACGATGGGGAAGGCCGTCGAGTTCTCGACGATGGCGCTGATGACCGCGCCGTCGGCATTGGTGATGATCTGGTAGTGCGGGTCGTTCGAGTTGTCGGCCAGCGCCACGCGGTTGCCGTCGAGTCCGGTGTTGAACAGCGTCGTGATGGTCTCGAAGACCGTGAGCCGCGCCACGGCGCTCGTGACCGAACCGCTGCCGTTGGCGACGACGACGGTGTAATCCGCCTCGGCGTTTTTCGTGACGGCGTTGAGCGCGAGCGTGCCGCTGTTCGCGCCGCCGATGTCTGCGCCATCCTTGCGCCACTGATAGGTGATGGGCAGCGAGCCGAAGCCGCCGACTGAGAAACTCGCGTTGGCACCAACACTGACCGTGAGGCTCTGCGGTTGGCGCGAGATCGACGGCGGCGTGCCGGAGGGCAGGAGCAGAACGCACACGTTGTCGATCAGCGCGGTCGTGTCGCCGCCGAGCGGATTGCTCTTGATGAAACTCAGCGACATGTCCGTGGCCGTGGCGACGAACGGATCACTGGTCACCTTCACATAAGGATTCGCCCCGCCGACCGGAGCGCGGGTGTGCGCCGGAACAATCGTGTTGCCGCCAGCCTGCACCTCGATGGCCGGCACGCCACCGCTACGGGCATTCTCGAAATACACCACGTAGTAGGTCGCGCCGATGGTGAAGCCGCTCACCGTCTGGCTCATCGGGCCGTCGCCCTGCATGAAGGCCACATGAGTGCGATCCGGAATCGTCCCGTTGTCGGCGAAGGGGCTGCTCGGGCCGGGATTGACGCCGTGATTGCCGAGCGACGACCAGCCAGTGATCGGACCGTTGCCGCCGACGTAGCCGGGGAAGTTGAGAAAGTTGTCCACTTCGAAGCTCGGGTTCACCACCGCCAGACCGATCATCACCACCGCCACTGTGCTGGTAGCCGAACCGCTGGGATTGGTCGCGATGAGTCGGTAGCCGCCCGCATCCGCACCTGTCGCCAAGTCAAAGTTGAGCGTGCTGCTCGTCGCACCAAGAATATCGACGCCATCTTTCTGCCACTGATACGTCGGGATCGGCACGCCGCTCGCCGTACCAGTAAGCGAGAAAGGTTGCCCCGCGCTCACGCAACGGCCTTGCGGTTGAGTGAAGATGGACGGTGCCGCGGGCGGCGGACTGAGTTGCGAGATCACGAGGTTCTCGAAGTCGCCAATGTAGGAGTTCTGAAAGTTGATGTAGTTGTCCGCGTAGCCGCCGGTTTTGGTGTAGGAAAAAACGGGGGTGTTCCCGCCATCCACGAACACCTCAATGAGCGTGTCTCCGGAGCCATCGAACGGATTGCCGTCGCCGGGGCCGGTCATGATCAGGGTGATGCGATGCAACTGGCCGCTGTAATCTCCATCCGGCAGCCA
>JAYVWQ010000490.1:0-9767 GCA_043785945.1 Akkermansia sp. | reverse complement strand
AGCCGGCTCACGCCGCATGGTTTGAACCTGCCGCTGTTCACCCGCCAGCCGGCGAACACGAACGTCGTTGAAGGCTCCACCGCCACCTTTGCCGTCGCGGTCACCAATTTGGAAACGATCTTTTATCAATGGCAGCAGAACGGGACCAACCTTCCGGGCGCGACCAACCTCAGCTACACCCGTTCGCCGGTCGCCTTGGCGGAAAACGGCTCGGTTTTTCGCTGCCTTTTGTCGAATGCGCAGGGCACGACCAATTCGGCCAGCGCCACGCTCACCGTCTCGGCCGATACAATTGCGCCCAGCATGAGCAGCGTGGTGAACAACAGTTCTAATCGCCTCGTCGTCACTTTTTCGGAGCCGGTGGATCCCGTCACCGCCACCAGCCTCGGTAACTATTCCATCTCGAACGTCACCCTCTCCGCCCCGGTGCTCTCGTCCAATGGGCTTTCCGTCACGCTCACGACCAGCCCGCTCGGCTACGGCACCAACTACACGCTCGTCGTCCACTCCGTGCGGGACCGGGCCGTCACGTTTAATGTCATCGCCACGAACTCCTCCTTCGCGTTCAGTCGGGTTGAATTCTTTTTGCAGGACGTCGGCACCCCGGCCCCCGGTGTGCTGGTTTCAATTCCCAATGGCGCCAACTTGACGGCGGGCAACAGTGACTTTTCCAGCACGCTGGATTCCTTCAATTATGCCTACCAGCAGTATCGCGGAGACTTCGATGTCAAGGTGCGCGTGGCGGCCCTTGATTTTGCGGACACCTGGACGACGGCGGCCCTCATGGCGCGGGCTGATTTGACGCCGGGGACCAACTACGCCGCCGTTTGCGCCACGCCGACCGTCGTGGGCGCCTTCTTCCAATACCGGACCAATGCTCCCAACACGGCGAAGGCGGAGGGCAATTTTCCCGTCAACTATCCGTACACCTGGCTGCGTCTGGAACGGGTGAGTGGCGTGGGGGGCAGTATTTTTCACGGCTACGCCGGCTATGATGGCCAGACTTGGATCAAGCTGGGCACGGTCAACCTGCCCATGCCCGCCACCATTTATTTGGGGTTTGCCCTGTCCAGCCGGAGCGCCACGGGCAATGCCACGGCGCAGTTCCGCGATTTCAGCGAAAACACGAGCACGCTGGTCGGCCAGCCGCCCTCGAAAGTGGAGCCGCCGGGACCGACCAGTCGGCGCACCGGCCTGGTGATTTCAGAGATTATGTACCATCCCGCGTCCCGCATCGACGGACGCAGCACCGAGTTTGTCGAACTCTACAACTCGAATCCTTTTTATGAGGACATCAGCGGCTACCGCATCACCGGAGACGTGGGTTACACCTTTCCGCCGGGCACAATTCTGCAAGGTGGAGGCATCCTCGTCATCGCCAAGAATCCGACGGATCTCCAGGCCGTTTATGGCATCCCGAATGTCGTGGGGCCGTACACCAACAGCTTGTCGAATAAAAAGGGCACGGTCCGTCTGCGCAATAAATCAGACGCCATCCTGCTCGAAGTGAATTATGAAAGCGTCCCGCCGTGGCCGGTGACCCCGGACGGAGCCGGCCACTCGCTGGTCCTCGCCCGGCCGTCCTACGGGGAAAACCATCCCGAGGCGTGGAGCCAGAGCGGACGGTTCGGCGGCTCGCCCGGCACCGTAGATGGATTGCTCATCGAGCCGGTGGGCAGTGTCATGATCAATGAATTTCTAGCCCACACGGATCTGCCGGACTTGGACTATGTCGAGCTGTACAATCACAGCGCCGGCCCGGTCGATCTGTCGGGCTGCTGGTTGAGCGACGAGGCGGGCACGAATAAATTCCGCATCCCAGACGGCACCATCATCGGGCCGACGGGTTTTGTGTATTTCACCGAATCCACCCTGGGTTTCGGATTCAGTGCCCTGGGTGAATCCATATTCTTCGTCAACTCGAACCTGACGCGCGTGGTCGATGCCGTGACGTTTGCCGGACAGGAAAACGGCGTCTCCTCCGGGCGCAGCCCCGACGGCGCGCCCACGTTCCACCGGCTGGCGGCGAAAACGCCTGGCACGCCCAACGGCGCGATGCGGCTGGCGAACCTTGTCATCAACGAGATCATGTACAACCCCGTCTCCGGTGATGAGAGCGACGAGTTCGTGGAAATTTACAATCGCGGCCCCGGTGCGGTGAACATCGGTGGCTGGCGTTTTAACGACGGCATCGACTTCACCTTTCCGACCAACACGATGATTTCCAGCAACGGTTACATCGTCGTCGGATTGAATGTGGCCCGGCTCCGCCAGAACTACACCAACCTGAACCTGAGCAACTCGTTCGGCAATTTCACCGGCACCCTCGGCAATGGCGGCGAACGCATTGCCCTCTCCATGCCGGACGACAACATCACGACCAACCTGACCGGGGTGGTGAAGACCAACACCTTTTACATCGTGATGGATGAGGTGATCTACGGCACGGGCGGGCGCTGGGGCAAATGGAGTGACGGCGGCGGAAGCAGCCTGGAACTGATTGATCCTCGGAGTGACAATCGCCTGCCCTCGAACTGGGCGGACAGTGATGACACGGCCAAAAGCATCTTCACCACCAACACCGTTTCGGGCCTGCTCGACCATGCCGGCACTTCAGCGGGCGATTGGAATTCGCTCCAGTTTTACCTGCTTGATGGTGGGGAGTGCCTGCTCGACGGCTTGAACGTCGCCATCACCGGCAATGTGGGAAACCAGGTTCAGAACCCCAACTTTGAAAGCGGGATCGCCAACTGGTTTTTCCAGGGCAATCACCGTTACTCCTACTGGGAGACGAACGGAGGATCACAAGGTTCATCCAAGTCGTTGCATGTGGTCGCCCAGGATCGCGGCGACTCCGGGGCCAACCGCATTCACACGCCGTTTATTCTTCCCTACACCACCAATATCACTGGCAGCATCACAGCCCATGTAAAATGGCTGCATGGCCGGCCGGAATTTATTTTTCGCCTGCGCGGCAATCATTTGGAAATGGCCGGAGTGATGACCGTGCCCAAAAATCTCGGCACCCCTGGTGCCCGGAACAGTCGCTACGCCGCCAACGCTGGCCCGGCCCTGACGGAAATCGTGCATAGCCCGATTTTGCCGGCCGCCCAGACCAATGTCGTGGTCACGGCGCGCGTGCATGATCCCGATGGGCTGGCCTCAGTGCAGTTGGTCTATCGCGTCGATCCTTTCGGGGGCAACTTCACCGTGCCGATGGTGGACAACGGTCTGGACGGGGACGAGGTGGCGGGCGACGGGGTTTATGCCGGCACCATTCCTGGACAACCGGACAACACAACGGTGGCGTTTTACGTCCAGGCCACGGACAGTTTTTCTCCGGCCAAGACGACGCGTTTCCCCAACGATGCGCCCGCCCGCGAATGTCTGGTGCGGTTTGGAGATTCGCAGCCGGTGGCGAATTATGGCACCTACCGTTTCTGGATGACGGAGGACACGCTCAACGCCTGGACGACGCGCGACAAGTTGAGCAGCGAAAACTACCCTGGCACCATGGTGTATGGAAATTTCCGCGCCATCTACAACGCGGGCAGCCACTACGCGGGCAGTCCGGCGCACGCGAAACTTTATGATTCCCCCGTCGGCACGAATTGCGACTACCAACTGGCCCTGCCCGCCGACGACTCCCTGCTGGACGAGACCTCGCTGCGCATTCAGGAGCCGGGTTTGGTGGGCGCGGATCATACGGGCCAAAACGAATCCTATGGCTACTGGCTCATCAGCCAGTTGGGGCTGCCAGCGCTCAACCGCCGGCCCATCAACATGTTCATCAATGGCTTGCGGCGCGGCCTCATTTACGAGGACACCCAGCGCCAGAATTCCAGCTTTGACCAAGAGTGGTTTCCCGACGCCAACAGCGACCTCAGCGATCTCTATCGCATCGGCTTCTGGTATGAGTTCAGCGATAATCTGCTGAGTCGCAGTGATGTGCCCCCGAGCCTTCAGGAATACACCACGACCGGCGGGGTGAAGAAGCTGGCCCGCTACCGCCAGACCTTCAACAAACGCGCGGTCAAGAGCTCGCCGCATAATTACACCAACTTGTATGAGCTGGTGGATGTGTTGAACACCACCTCGACGGGTGACGCCTACGCGGCGGAAGTCTTCCCGCTCGTGGACATCAAGGAATGGGCGCGGGCCTTTGCCGCCGAGCGCATCTTGAACAACACCGATTTGTACGGCGCTCTCCGTTTAATCGGACCTGACACCAAGCCGGGTGCGCAAAACTCCTTCATCTTCAAACCCGGCGGCGACTCGTGGAAGTTTTTGATCTGGGACATTGATGCCGCCTTCCTTGGCACCCCGGTTGATCCCCTGTTTGACTTCACCGATCCGCCGGTCTCGAACATGTTCACCCATCCGCTGGTCTTGCGGCATTACTGGCAGGCGTTGGAGGATGCCGCTTACGGACCGCTCCTGCCGTCCGCCCTCAACTCGGTCTTGGATGCGAAATACGCGGCCTACCGGGCCAGCAGCATCGGGGTGAACGCGCCCACGGCCATGAAGACTTATCTGGGCACGCGCCGCGATTACATCCTGCAACTCCTGTCGGGCGCGCGGTCCGAATTCGACCTCACGAGCAATGGCGGCAACAACTTTACCAACCCCAGCACGCTCGTCACCATCACGGGCAAGGCTCCCTTTGCCGCGCGCAAGATCACGATCAACGGCGTGGAATATCCGCTCTCCTGGTCGAGTGTGACCAACTGGTCGGTGCGGGTGCCGCTCTCCGGTTCCACGAATCAGTTCACCGTGCGCGGCTACGATGCGAACGGCAACCTGCTCGCCAACAGCACGGACACGATCACCGTTTACTTTAACGGCTTGGTGGCGCGGGCCGAAGACAGCCTGGTGATCAACGAGATCATGTTCCGGCCGACGGTGACCAACGCGCAGTATCTGGAAATCTTCAACCGTTCCACCAACACCACCTTTGGTCTCGGCGGCTACCGGTTGAAGGGCGTGGATTTTGATTTCCCGGCCGCCAGCCTCATCAATCCCCTGAGCTACCTCGTGGTGGTGAAGGACACGGCGGCCTTCCAGTCGGCCCACGGCATGAGTCCGCAGATTGCGGGCGAGTTCAAGGGCGACCTCGACAAAGACGGCGAAACCTTGCAATTCGTCCGCATCGCCCTGACCACGAACGTCGCGGATACGGTCATTAGCAAGGTGAAGTACGAGATCATCGCGCCTTGGGCGACTCGGCCCGGCGCCACGAACAGTGGCGTCTCGCTGCAACTCATCGACGCGGCCCAGGATGTGGCGCGGGTGAGCAACTGGGACGACGGCTTCGGCTGGAAATTTTTCAGCTTCACCGGTGTGCCGACGAGCGCGCGCCTGAGCCTGTGGCTGGACACGACGAACGAAGCAGTTCACCTCGATGATGTGCGGTTTGTCCACGGCATCAGTGCAGCGGTCGGATCGAATTACGTGAAGAATGGGGATTTTGAAACCAATGTGACTAGCGCCTGGTCGTTCCTCAACACCTATCAGGGCAACACGATGGTGACCAACCGTTTTGCCAAGACGGGCACCAACTCCCTGCGGTTCGCACCGATCAAAAGCGGCAGTGCCACGACCGCGATGTATCAGGACATCGTTCCCACGCCCAGTTCTTCAAGCAATTACACGGTGAGTTTTTGGTATAAACCGACCACGACCAATATGAACCTCACAATGAGGCTTGGCGGCAGCTCGGCCCAGCAGACCATCAACACCCGCGCGACTCTCGCCACGCCCGGCGTGGCCAACTCCATCGTCAGTCCGGTGAATCCCTATCCGTTGCTTTGGATCAACGAGATTCAGCCCAACAACACCAGCACGCTGCTCGACAACACCGGCACCAACGTGGCGTGGATTGAGATCTACAACAACAGTCCGACCAACCTCCAACTCGGCGGTCTCTCCCTGTCGAAGAGCTACACCAACTTGAGCGCGTGGACCTTCCCCAGCAACACCGTCATTCTGCCGGGCCAGTTCCGAGTCGTTTTCGTGGATGGCCGTCCGCAGTTCACCACCGGCACGGTGCTCCATGCTTCCTTCAAGCTGGACGGCACGAACGGCTCCATCGTGCTCTCCCGCACCAACCAGATTCTCGACTACATCAACTACACGAACCTGCACGACAACGAGTCGTACGGGGACGCGCCGGACGGCCAGCTTTTCACCCGGCAGGTGTTTTTCTACCCGACGCCGGGCGGCACCAACAATCCGTCGCCCGCGCCCGTGGTCATCAATGAGTGGATGGCGAGCAACACCGCGACGCTGGTTGATCCGTTCACCGGGACTTTTGAAGACTGGTTTGAGCTGTACAACTTCAGCGCCTCGCCCGTGGATCTCTCCGGTTATTATCTGACCGACGATCTCAATAACAAAAACAAGTGGCGCATCCCCAACGGCATCACCATCGCCCCGTTCAGCTTCCTGATGTGCTGGGCTGACGGCACCACCTCGACGAACACGAACTTCATCGGCAACGCCCTGCACACGAACTTCAAGATTTCCAAATCCGGGGACGACCTGGGTTTCTACAGCCCCACGCTGGTGAAGGTGGACACGGCTGTCTTCGGCGCCCAAGTCAACAATGTCAGCCAGGGCCGCTACCCGGATGGCAACGTGACCGGTGGCTACTACAGCATGCCGTCGCCGACGCCGCGCACCAACAACGTCATCACGGCCAACGCTTATCCGCCCGTGCTGAGCCAGCCGATCAATCGCGTGGTCAACGAAGGCGCCTACGTCACCTTCAACAACTTTGCCACGGATGCCGACCTGCCGGCGCAGCCGTTGTCCTTCTTCATGTCCGGTGCTCCCGAGGGGGCGCAGATCAACCCGGCGACGGGCCTCTTCACTTGGCAGACCACGGAAGTTCACGGACCGGGTTTCTATACCATCACCATCAGCGTCACGGACAACGGAGCTCCGCCCTACACGGACAGCAAGAGCTTCACGATTGCGGTCAACGAAGTGAACCTTGCTCCCACACTGAGTCCCATTCCGAACCAGAGCACCTACGCCGACACGCTGGCGAGTGTGCAGACGGCGGTGAGTGATGCAGATCAGCCAGCGCAAACCATGACCTATGCCTTGCCCGTGGCCCCGGCCGGCGCGTCGGTCGATGCGTCGGGACTGTTCACTTGGACGCCAACGGCGGCCCAGGCCCCGAGCACGAATCTGGTCACTCTGACGGCGACCGACAATGGCACGCCGGCCTTGAGTGCGACGCAGAGTTTCACCGTGGTGGTGAACGCCGGCATCGCCTGTCCCGGTTACAAGGGCGACGTGGTGCCGCGCGGCAACCCGAACGGCACGAACAGTGTGGCGGACTACGTGCAGGTCGGACTTTTTTACGCCCGCCTCGCGACGGTTTCGAATGCCTGTGAGTTTGCGCGGGCCGATTGCGCGCCCCGGCCCTGTGGCAACGGCGGCAGCACGATTACCATCACCGACTGGGTGCAGGCCGGACGCTACGCGGCGGGTTTGGATGCCCGAGTGCTGATGGGTAATTGCCCGCCGCCCGGCAGTCTCGCGGCGGCCCCGAAATCGAAGAGGACCAGCGGATTGGTCACACGAAGCTTGATGGTGACGAACACGTCCATCGCGCGCGGAGCCACGAACGCCGTGGCGGTCATTCTGGAAGCGCAGGGCGATGAGGGCGCGCTGGGCTTCAGCCTGCGATTCGACACGAACCTGCTCACCTTCATCCAGGTTCGGCTGGGAGCCGACGCGGCGGGAGCCAGCCTGTTGACCAATCACATGGAACTGAGCCAGGGCCTGGTCGGTGTGACTGTAGGGATGCCCATTGGCAGCAGTCTGCCGGCGGGCCGCCGCAAGTTGGTCGAGGTTCTTTTCTGTGCCGCTCCGGGCAGCGAAGTGGTGACCACGCCGGTGCAGTTCGATGACTTCCCGGTGAATCGTGAGTATTCCGACGCGGATGCCGCCACCATTGAGGCGACCACGCTGGATGGTTTTGTCACCCTGACGGGCGGCTCAGATTTTGCGTTCAAGAGCATCTCCCGCGAATCGAACGGCCAGGTCCATCTGCAGATGATGGGCGTGGGCGGCATCTGGGAACTGCAACGCTCCTCGGACTTGGGCACTTGGCAGCCGATCCAGCAATTAACCAACGTGACGGGCGTCCTGGAATTCCACGACGCGACCGCGACCAACGCCGGGCAGCACTTCTATAAGGCGGTGAAAAAGTGAACCCGCGCCCAGATTTTTTTGTGAGAACTGAATTGAGAACTGAATTGAAACCCATGAGAACGATCCGAACCGCATTGAGTGCCCGAGTGGGGGCTTTCCTCCTTGTGCTGGCGCTGCTGCCGGCCGCTGTGCAGGCCGCCTGCACGTATACCGTCGCCCCCGCCGGCCGCTCGCACGGCTACGGGATGGCCACGAACACGATCCAGGTTTCCGCCGGGACCGGCTGCGCTTGGAGTGTGACCAACGCCAATCCTTGGATCACCGTCCAGAGCGGGGCGAGCGGGACCAGCACGGGCACGGTGACGTACGTGGTCGCCGCCAACACGACGATTAACAGCCGCACAGGAATCCTGACCATCGCCAGCCAGACTTTCACTCTGCAGCAGGACGGGTTGCCCTGTAATTATTCGGTCACGCCCGCCACCCGGAATCACGGCAACGCCGGCGCTTCCAACAATCCATCCTTGGCCGTTTCGGCCCTGACGGGCTGCGCCTGGAGTGTCACGACCACCAGTTCGTGGATTTTTTTCACCGGGGTGACGAACAGTTCGGGAACGAACAGTGTTACTTACGCGGTGGCGGCCAATCACATTCCCCAAACGCGCACGGGCACGGTGGCGGTGGCCGATCAGAACTTTATCATCACTCAGACGGCGGCGGCCTGCATTTACGATGTTCACATTCCCAACTCGACCCTGACCAACCGCCTCCACGGCTACGGCGGATCGACGGGATTGGTGAGCGTGGAAGTGACCTCTAGTCAGCAGAACTGTGATTGGTTTGTCGTCAACAGCAATACCTGGATCAGCATCATCGCCAACCCGAGCGGCAATGGCACCGGCACTTTTACCTACGATGTGGCTCCCAACCCCAACGGCGTGGCTCGCAGCGGCTACCTGACGGTGTGGAATGAGGCTTTTTATGTTTTGCAAAACCCCGCCCCTTGCAACCCCTCCTTCACCCCGACCTCCGCCACGACGGGGGCGGACCCGGAGACGAACACAGTGTTGGTGGCTCTGGCGGGGCAATGTTCCTGGGGCGTGACCAACACGAACAGTTGGATTACCATTCTTCCGCTGACCAACAGCTCGGGCAGCGGTAGCTTCACCTACGTTACAGCGGGCAATGCCAGTTCGCTCGGACGCACCGGCATGGTCAGTGTCTTTAACACGAACTTTTTTATCATCCGGCAGGCTCCGGCGAACTGCACCGCCCGCCTGTCTCCCACCAACCGCGTGCATGGCTATGGAGCCACCACCAACACGGTGGATATCAGCACTCTGAGCGTCTGCGCCTGGACTGTGGTCAAGACCAGCAGTTGGGTGACGATTCTGTCGCCCACTAATGGCCTGGGTGACAGCACCATCACCTACGCGCTCTCGCAAAACGGCGGCGCGGGGGATCGTTCCACGGTGGTGCTGATCGGCGGCCAGCCGTTTAACCTCACCCAGCACGCCCTCGGCTGCGCGATCAATTTGTCCCCCTCCACCCGCAATCACGGTTACAGCGCGGCCACCAACACGGTCATCGTCAACACCGGG
>JAYVWQ010000489.1:0-7208 GCA_043785945.1 Akkermansia sp. | reverse complement strand
GACGCTCTGGCCGCGCTTTCGGATCAGATCGAGGCTCAACCCGAGAACAGGACGTTACGCCAGACGCGAGCGGAGTTGCTTCGCCAAGTGGGATTAAATGCGGCAGCGCAAGCTGAGAATCCCAAGTAATTCAGGGCCAGCGCGTGCGAGCCAGCACCGGCACGGTCTGGGTGCTCACCAAAACGGGAAGAGTTTTTTTGCCGGCTTTTGTGCAGGATCATGGCCCAACAAATCCACGACTTGCTCATCCTTTTGGCGAATACGATCCGCCAGCAGAGAGGCGATGTTGCGATAGAGCTTCATGCACAACACCTGATTGGCTGATCGAAGCACCGCGCCCGAGATGGCAACGACTTCCGTCTCTTGCAGGGCGACGACCGAAGCCGAACGTGGCATCTGGCTGATAACCGCCATTTCTCCGAAGCACTCGCCCTTGGACACCTGCTTGATCTCGACCTGCTTGGGGCCCGACGTCTTGCGCACGGACACCAGTCCCCGAACCACGACATACATCGTTGAACCGCCTGATCCCTCCTGCAGGATCGTATTGCCTGTCTGGTAGGTTTCCTGGCGGGACACTTGCATCACATTGGCCAGATCCGTCTCGCTAAAATCAGCGAACAGGATGTTTCGGCCTTTGAGACTGGGAAAGGAGCCGACCTTGGCAGGATCGCCGGAGTCGGGCTGGCTGGCATTGGAAGCCTGCTTGAACCATCGCTCCTGACAGATTTCCAAGGCATCGGCCATGGCGTCCGCCGATTCAAAGCGCTGCGCCGGGTCACGCGCCAGAGACTGATCAATGGCGGCAGAAAGTTCTGCATCGAATTTGCCGAGTTCACTCAATGAAGGCGGGCGGCTATGCAGCACCGCGTGCAGGATCGCTTCGACGTTTTCGCCCCGGAATGGCTTGCCCCCGGTCAGCCATTCATAAGCCACCACGCCCAATGAAAAAACATCGGCGCGTGCGTCGATTTCATCCGAGGCCAATCGTTCGGGGGCCAGATACGCCGGAGTGCCCCAGACTTGGTTCTCGGTGGCCAGCTTCCAGGCGGCGGAGCGGTTCGCCTGGCTTCGCCGCGCCACACCGAAGTCCATGATCTTGGGAATGCCCTGCGGCGTGACGATGAGATTGGCCGGCTTGATGTCGCCGTGCAAGATGCCCCGCTGATGCACATAGTGCAGAGCCCGGGCCACCATCACGATGTAGCTGAGAACTTGCGGTACGGAAGCTGGATTGGTTTTCTCCTGGTCGAGCCTGGCCTTCAAGGTCTCGCCTTGAACGTATTCCATGACGATGTAGGTCAGATTCTCCACGTTGCCCATGTCGAATACGGCCGTGATGTGCGGATGGTTCAACTGGCCAATCACTTTGGCTTCCTCCAAGCGAGCGTCCTTCCTGGCCTGCGTTCCTTCCGGCCCGGCTTCAGGAATCGGTGTGCGCAAGCACTTGATGGCGACGACCCGTTCGATGGCGGTATCAAACGCGCGATAGACCACGCCTCCCTGGCCCTGGCCAAGCTCCTCCTCGACCCGATACCGTCCCAACATCGTGCCGCTGCCGGGGAACATCATCGCTGGCTCAACTTGGGGAGGCGGGCCGTTGGGCGTTGGGGGTGGGCAAACAACGGTGCGGGTGATATCCGGGTCTCGATGTGCTTCGTGGTTGCTCATCATTTATGGATTCAATCCGCTTTAGTGGGCCGAGTCACGCCACAACCGTGCGACAAACTTCAGGCTGTCAGGCTGCCTTTGCCTGAGCCATCGCCTTCGACGGTATTCCGCCAGCAACACGGACTAGAAGGCCCAGACGTTCAATTTGAAGTTCACCCCATGGCCTTGCAGTCCTGAACCGTCAGGGATGTCCACCTCGCGCAGCCGGTAACCCCAGTAGATTTGCGCGGAGAAGTGCTTGCCGGGGAGAAGAAGCAAACCGACCCCGGTGCTGTAGATCGTGGTTGGGTTTGGCGAGCCTTCGACATTCCAGCCTCCGCCAAAATCAAAAAACGGCGCGAGTTGCACAATGCCGGACCCGGCCTTGTTGTAGATTATCGGCACGCGAAACTCCACCGACGATACGACCCCGCGGTCACGCACCAACTGGTTCTCCAGATAGCCGCGCACGGTTTCGAAACCGCCCACGCTGAACTGCTCCAGCCCGAGAAGCGGTTGGCCCGTGTATTGCGCGGCTGTTCGCAGGATGATCTCGTTCTGCGTGTTGAAAAGCCGTCGTACATACTGGCCCTGACCCAGCCAGGAGAAAAATGTGGCGTCGGGATTCCTGCGGATTCCGTCATCGGTGGCGTCCAGCATTTCCAGGCCAAAATTGAAGGTGGAGCGCAGGGCCAGCACGCGATTCTGTCCGCGGTTCAGCCACTCCTGGGAAAACCGCAGCACTGAAACGGTCGTTTCACCATTCACCGCGCCGGGAGAAAGATTGAACCGCTCGCCCAGCAAGGTGCTTTCATTGTTCCGATAATCGAAGCCGATCGAGACGGCGAACTCCTGCTGGGCCGTCTGATAAACCGGCTGTCGCAGGATGACTCCATAAGTGGTGGTCACGCTCTCAATGTCCAGCGGCCGGAATGTTTCCTCGACCAAGCTGGAGTTCAGCCGGCTGGCGTGCAAACCGAGGGTGGTGTCGTAGCGATTCAGCGGCAGCAGGTAGCTGCCCTCCATATTGTCGGCGCCCGAGAATTGAATGCCGTCCGCGCCCGCGTTGACGATCCCGTATTTGAAGTCAAGGCGGTCACTGTTTCCTGTGAGATTCTGGTCGGCCCCTACCAGCCAGATCTGTTCGGCGCCCACACTGGGCGGGCGCTGATTGTCCGCTTGGATGCCGAGTTGGAACGGTTGCTGGTCGGCCACCCGGACATCCAGCACAGCCTCCCCGGGAGCGGTCCCCGGTTTCAGTTCGGCGTTGATCTGCCGCACGTTGGGATTTTGCCGGAGCAACTGCAAACCGTCCTGCAATTGATTGAGATTGAGCGGCGGGGCGGACCAACGTTGCAGCCGGCTCTTAATGTAGCTGTCGCGCAGCCATTCGTTGCCGCTCAGTTCGATCCCGGTCAGCACCCCTTCCACAATCTGCATGCGGACGATCCCATTGGTGGGGTCCTGATCTGGAATCAAGGCTCCGGAGTTGACATATCCATGATTGATGTAAAACAGGCTGACCGCGCGCCGGATCTGTTCCAAATCTTCGAGGGCCAGTTCCCGATTGGTGAATGACCCGGTCACTTGGTTGAGTTGCGCGTCCGAAAAAGCACGGTGCCCTTCAAACTGGAATCCCCGGACAAAAACGCGGGGCGCGGTCGGCAACGTGCGTGTCTGATCCGGAGCAATCGGGAGCGGCGGCAGAACCTGGGCGTGGAGCGCGCCCGAGAAAAGAACCGCAATCAGCAGCAGGTTCAGGCACGTTGAAATCATTCAGTATTCGCGGGACGTTTCGTGCTCATTCATCAAGAGGTCAAGGGGCTCCGCTCGGGACAAAGCCGCCCGGGGTCAGGGGCAGACCACCCCGGCCCAGCATGATGAAACTGCTGGTTTCTCCGGCCAACCGAACCCGACAGTCGGGGCGCAATTGGCTTTCGACATCCAGCAAGCCGCCCGGCAGCCCGATCAGACTCCCGCTCAAATCCAGATCCGGGGCCGTGACCCGGACGGTGCCGGGCAGGCCGAACGGGGCCGAGGCGTCAATCACACTGGAAGACTGGAAGAAGTAGTTCGCCAAGATCGAGATGTTCCCGCCGTTGGCGGAGCTGGATCTGGAGATCAACGAGCTGTTGTTCAGGACGAAGAATTGAGGGTCGATGGCCAGGTTGCCGCCATCGCCCTCGGCTTCTGCGCTCAAAGTGCTGTTCAGCAGATACGTCAGCGCAGGCGCGTTCAGCGTGATATTGCCGCCGCCGCCGGGACCCGCTTGCGCGGTGATGCGGCTGTTCGACATCTGAATTTCAGAACCAGCGATCACGCTGATGTCACCCCCGCTGCTGCCCAGCGCGGAGGTGCTGATCGCGCTTTTGCCGGTGAGGAAAATATTTTGGTCCGCGCGCAGCGAGATATTGCCCGCCGGCCCGGCGTCCAAACCTTCCGCCCGGATGGTCGAACCATGGCCGAGGGTCAGATTCTTCGCGTTGACCTCAATGTGGCCGCCCGGGCCTGCACCATAGCTGGTTGTGAACACGGTGCCCATGTGGTTCAGATTCACCGACCCGGCGGTAATTTGAATGTTACCGCCGGCCGCGGGCGAATCAAAGCTCGTGGTGACGGCCTGGATGCCCGTCGGAGCCACCCCACCGCCGGTCAACTTGTCTCGCCCGTCGATGTTCAGCGTGTCGGCCGTGATTTCGACGTTCCCGCCCTGACCGGAACCGTAAGCGCCCGCGATAAGGAAGCTGCCACTGTTGAGATTGATGGTGTGCGCGTCGATGTCGATGCGACCGGCCTGACCTGAACCTAACGAAGCCGCAAAAAGGGTGGCGCCGTTGTACATCTCCAGACTGCCGGTGCGGATGACGATGTCGCCTGCCCTCCCGCCGCCTTCGATTTGTTGGGTGTTGGCGCTGATCTGCGTGATGGTGGTACGTTGCGCGTCCAGTCGCATTGATGAAGCGGTAATCTCGATGCGTCCGGCATCACCCGCGCCGAAACTGGTCGAGGTAATCTGCGCGCTGTTGGCCAGTTCCAGACTGCCAACCTGAATCAGAATATCGCCGCCGCGGGCCGGTCCACCTCCCGGTCCGCCTCCGGCTGAGGGATCGCCAGTTGACGTCGAAATCTGAGTCGAAGGATAGCCAATCTCGTCCACCAGCCCTCCGCCATCTAACCGAAGGGACGCGGCGTTCAGGCTGATGTTTCCACCTGCGCCGAGGCCCGCCGTGGAGATGCTGTTGATCTGGCCGCCGTTCAGCAGCTCCACGTCTTTGACCACCGCGATATCGATTCCCTGGCCCGTGCCCGCGCCGGTGGTGTTGGCCTGAATTTTGGAATTATCCACGAGGAGCCGCCCCCCCCGAATTACGATGCGACCGCCTCCTTCGCCGCTGGCCTCCAGTTGTGCGCCGTTTTGCAGATCGATCTGGCCTTGCTGCGGGAACGTGGCCTTGAATCCGGCGAGGCTTGACGCCGCCGGATCCACCGGCACTTCGCCGGCCGATTGGACACTCGCTAGACTAATTTGCCCGCCCGGCGCTCGCACCAAGCCACCATCCATCACGATGTCGCCACCGACGAGCGAGAAGGTCTGACCGTCACCGACGGCCAGTGTGCTTTCTTGGATCGAAATGGTGCCGCGATGGTTTCCCAGAAATCCAAAGGCGCTGACCGGGGCCGTGCTCAATCCCGAATCATCGGCATCCAGCGCCGCCACGAAGCGGGCCCCATCGGCCAGTTTCAAATAGTTCGCGGTGCTGGCGGCAAATGAACCACTCACGTCCACGGCGGCGTTGCGGCCGAAGATGACCCCGTTGGGGTTGATCAAAAACAAGTTAGCGCCCGCGATGTCGGAGCGGATGGTGCCATCAATGGACGAAGCGCCGCCGCCGGTTACCCGGGCCAGGATGTTCTGGATGTTGGCCGGTCCGGAAAACGTTGCCGTGTCGCCTGACTTGAGGTCGAACTGGGTGAAGCTGTGGAACAGATTATTACCCCGCGTGGTCCCCAATCCGGCGGTGATGTTAAAATTCGGCCCGGTCAAGGGACCGCTGGTGCCGAACTTTCCATCCAGAACAACTTGGGCAGACCCAACCCCAGCACCCACCGCCAGCACCAGCACTGACAACCCGCCATTAACCGGACGAGTCCCCCGAAGTAACCATAAGATTAGTCGAGGCATCATCCGGTTAATGGCCAGGCAGTGGATTCACAACTGTTAACTCAACAGAGCGCGAACCTATTTGAATATGACGAAGACAAAAGCCTTCGATCCGTCTGGCAGATTGACCGTTGCCTTGTAGATATCATTCTTCGTCGCATCCGGGGTCGGCCAATTGATGTGCCAGTCATTTTGATAGTCTGCCGTTAACCGGTCGGCAGTGCCAAGCGTTAAGGGTGACTTCGTCAATACTTTCTGAATATCTACGGTGGGTCGCGGCCCTCCGGCCATGTAGTTAGTTCCGCACAACATATCCCACTTAAGCGGAAAACTGGCGCCCGAACTCCTGGTTACCGGGTTGTTGACAGTATTGCCACTGGTGCCCACGGGACTATAGAACCCCTGGAAAGTTAGGCCCGTCACATTCACGGTTTGAGAAGCATTGGTGCTGTTGCCGTTGCCATCATTGAAGGTCCAGGTCACTACCGTGGTGCCGAGATTCGTGATCGGGAACGTGGTCGTCGTTGTTCCGCTAACCAAGCCCTTGCAGTAGTCTTGCGTTGTCGGCGTTGGTGGTGTGGCCGGCGTGCCGCTGCAAATCGTGAAAGTCAAATTGGCCAGCGTTGGCTTCACCGGCGGAATCGTGTCCTTGACGATCACGATCTGGTTCGCAGTGCTGCTGTTGCCGTTGCCGTCGCTGAAAGTCCAATGAACCATGAACGTCCCCTGGCTGTTGTAGGTAAGCGGATCGCTCGTCGTGCCATTCACGGGGCCCGCGCAGATGTCCGCCGCGGTCGGGACGGTCACGGTCGCCGTGCATTGCCCGGTCACGGTGGCCAGAATCGGCACTGCCGGGGCTATCGTGTCCTTGACGATCACGATCTGGTTCGCAGTGCTGCTGTTGCCATTGCCGTCATTAAACGTCCAGTGAACCGTGAAAGTGCCTTGGCTGTTGTAGGTGAGCGGACCGCTCGTCGTGCCATTCACGGTGCCGGCGCAGATGTCCGCCGCGGTCGGGACGGTCACGGTCGCCGTGCATTGCCCGGTCACGGTGGCCAGAATCGGCGCTGCCGGGGCGATCGTGTCCTTGACGATCACGATCTGGTTCGCGGTGCTGCTGTTGCCGTTGCCGTCATTAAACGTCCAGTGAACCGTGAAAGTGCCTTGGCTGTTGTAGGTGAGCGGATCGCTCGTCGTGCCGGTGATGTCGCCCGCGACCGCATCCGACGCCGTCGGCACGGACACGGTGGCCGAGCACTGTCCAGTCACGGTGGCGAGCACGGGTGCCACCGGCGCTGTCACGTCATCCACGATGACGGTCTGGTTGGCCGTATTGGTGTTGCCGTGGCCGTCGTCAAAGTTCCAATGCACGGTGAATGTCCCTTGATTGGTGTAG
>JAYVWQ010000488.1:0-2769 GCA_043785945.1 Akkermansia sp. | reverse complement strand
TCAACTCTTCGGCCGGAATCCCGGCGGCAAATTCGAGGCGGGTGCGTTCGTGGTCTCTGCGCCCACGGGCGCACCTTGCTGCGCAGCGGGAATGAAGCTCGGATCGAGTTGCTTGAGCCGTTCGCGGGCCTTGCTCGCGGCGGCGGTCTGGCCGTAGTCGGAGTCGATGCGCCGGAGCCAGAAGATGGATTTCTCCGACTGGTTCAATGAGCCGGAGTAAAGATTGGCGAGGTGAATGGCCGCCCAACCCCAGCGCTCGGCGGGCAGTTTTTTCTTGAGCAACTCCTCGTATTCGAGCGCGGCAGCCAGCGGGTTGTGCAGGTTCTCCTCGTAAATCTCCGCGATGCGCAGGGCCACGTATTGTTCGCGGGGATGTTTGCCCAGATATTCGCGCAGGGCATTGAGGGCTTCCAGATACTTGCCGTCCTTCCACAGTTCTTCGGCCTGCTCGTATTCGGGATCGACGGGTGCGCCGTCGTCATTGAACAGGGCCTCCTCCGCCTTGTTGGCCATGAACTGCGCCACGTCGCGGGCAAGGAGAAAGGCGAAGCCGATGAACCCCACGCACGCGAGCAGCCCGTAGCGAATCATCTTCGAGTAGGACGTCGAGGAGCCGCTGGTCGCGGTCGCGGTGGTGGTCGCCACCTGATTGGTCACGGCGGCGCCCGGCGTGTTCGTTTTTTCCAAGACGCCCGCGTTGGGGTTCTCGAGCGCGGCCGGGTTGGTGCCTTCCACGGCCCCCGCCTCGTCGAGTTTTTCGGCGCGCGCTTTTTCACCGGCCGTGGCCTGCCGGAGGTTCGCCCTCGTCAACAGGCCGAACCACACCGCCATGACGATGAAGATGATGTAGAGAAGAATTTTGACTGGCCTGCTCATCAGGAGTGAAAGCTAGACGAACGATTTGAAAAATCCAATCGCAGAAGTGCGGGGGACCCGATCCCCAGGGTGGCAACCGAGTCGGGGGCATTTCGTAAACCTCGTGGCCGCTCACTGGGCCGTGCCTTGCACACTCACTGCTCCTCGCTCACAATGACGACCTCATGCTTCACATACGACGCTGCTTTCTCTTGCTGACGATGCTGACCGGTGTGGCTCTTCCGCCCGGTTTGCGCGCCCAGATTTACTCCAGCGGTTTCATCGATCCGGCCTTCAATGCGGCCTGCCTGACCAGCGGCTCCAGCTTCACCACTCGCGCCCTGGCCGTGCAGTCGGATGGAAAAATTCTGGCCGGCGGCAACTACACCAGTGGCGGCGGAGCGTGCGCCAATGCTTTGGTTCGCTTGCGCACCAACGGGGCCACGGACCTGAGCTTTGCCGCGCCTTTCGTCCAGGGATCGTTGGTCACGTCGCTGGCCTTGGTGCCCGGCGGTAAAATGCTCGTCGGCGGACGCATGAGCACCGATGGCCGCGTCATCTTTCCCGTGGCCCGACTCCTCACCCATGGCCCGGTGGACCCAGCCTTCACCCCCATTAATGACCCCAACCTCGGCATCAATTCCCTCGCCGTGCAGGCCGATGGCAAAATCATCGCGGCGGGCGCGTTCTTTTTCCAAGCCACCAATGTCTTCGGCTACATCATCCGGCTCGGCGCAAACGGCACGGTGGATCAAACTTTCGTGAGGGGGGCCAGAACCTCCCTCAGCCTCAGCGGACAGGGCATCAGTACGGTCGTCACCCACACCAACGACAAGATCATCGTCGGCGGCTCGTTCACCAATTACGGCGACGACCTCGTCACCCTGCCGCGCGACGGCCTGGCCCGGCTGACCAGCGACGGTCGTCTGGATATTTCCTTCGTGCCGCGCCTGAGCCACAGCGACGTGCGCGCACTGCTCGTGCAGCCGGATGGGAAAATTCTCGTTGCCGGCTTGTTCGAGGTGGACGGCGTGCCGGCTCGCTGCCTGACTCGGCTGAACGCGGACGGACTCCGCGACACCACTTTCACCAACTTGAATGGCAACGGCACCACGGGACTTTCCCTGGCCTTGCAGGCGGATGGGAAAATTCTGTTCGGCCATAGTTCCGGCGTCCTGCGGCTGACGACCAATGGAGTGATCGATTCAACCTTCGGTCCGTTGAACGCGTTCGGTTTCCTCGGCACCGATGCGACCACGGTCTCGGCGCTGGCCTTCACCTACACACCGGAGGAAAAAATTCTGGCGGGCGCGACGCGGGTGGGCATCAGCGGCACCGAGCGGCGCGGGGTGGTGCGGCTTTATGGCTACGTGCCGCCGCCGCCTTTCATCACCCAGCAGCCCCGCACGCAGACGGTGGACGCGGGCACAAATGTGACCTTCTCCGTCATGGCCACGGGGGCGCCGCCGCTCTTTTATCAGTGGCGCAAGGATGGCGTGAGCATCAAGGGAGCAACGAACATGACGTTCTACCTGACGAATGTTCACTCGACCGACATTGCAAATTACTCCGTGCTGATCACCAACATCGGCGGCCCAACCATCAGCGATCTCGCGCGGCTCATTGTGGAATTCCAGACCAGCCCGTTGTTCCTCCGCACCAACGGGCTGGGCGTGGTGCTGCCGCGTCCTCCGGCCCTGTTGGAAATCGGGCGGCCCTACACCGTCACGGCCAAGCCCATCGTGGGCAATCTCTTCAGCAACTGGACGGGCGGCGTCACCTCGTCCTCGCCCGTGCTGACCTTTGTCATGCAGTCCAATCTCGTGCTCATCGTGAACTTCGTGCCCAGTCCGTTCATCGCGGTGAAGGGGATTTTCAACGGACTCTTCTACGACCTGAACGCGCCCGCGCAGG
>JAYVWQ010000487.1:0-8639 GCA_043785945.1 Akkermansia sp. | reverse complement strand
GCGGACGCGCTCGAGCTGGTCGGGGCGGATGGCAGGCACGTTCGCATCGCCACGCGCGACATCAAGGAGCAGCGCGGCAGCACGGTGTCGCTCATGCCCGAGGGTTTGCAGAGCGGAATGTCGCGGGAGGAGTTCACCGATCTCATTGAGTATCTCGTCACGCTCAAGCAGCCGGAGTCCGCGCTCACCAGCAATCGTGGGATGCCCGCGAACATTCCCGAACTGGCGAAGCCCATCGCGGTGCGGCCGTTCTTCGGAGAGTTGATGCGCTTCCCCCATGCCTTCGTGCAAAAGCCCGGCGACGTGCGCTTCGGGTTGGTGTGGTTCGGGCAACTGCCCGGGGTCAGCAACACGTTCATCGTCGTGCATCAGACCGGGAAAATCTGGCTGCTGGAAAAGAATGGAACCAATGAGTCGAAGGCTCTGTTTGCTGATCTGTCGAAGGACCTTTTCAACGAACGTGGCCCGAACGGATTGCTTGGCCTGGCCTTTCACCCGAAGTTCCGCGAGAACCGGAAGTACTACGTCAAGCATCAGGTGTTCGAGGAGGGGAAGATCGCGACCACGGTCGTCGAGCGCCAGGCCGCGCCGGACTTCCGCACGGACTCCGGCCAGCCTTCGCGGCGCTTGTGGAAAGTCGTGAGCGCGACCCAGGATCACAGCGGGGGCTGCATCGGTTTTGGCCCGGACGGATTTCTTTACATTGCGATGGGTGACACCGGCCCGCAGCAAGACCCGCAGGGCCACGGTCAGGACATGACCACGCATCTCGGCAAAATCCTGCGCATCGACGTGGATCGCGCGGACGCCGGCCTGGCCTACGCGATTCCCACCGACAATCCATTTCGTGACCGCGCCGACGCGCGTCCGGAAATCTGGGCTTCCGGATTCCGCGAGCCGTGGCGATTCAGTTTTGATTCTGTCACGCGGGATTTGTGGGTGGGCGATGTCGGGCAGGATCGTGTCGAGGAAGTTTCCATCGTGCGGCGCGGTGAGAACCACGGCTGGAACGTGTATGAAGGCTTCGAGCCGTTCTCGAACAAGTATCGCAAGGACGGCGCGAGCTACACGCCGCCCGTCTTTGCCTACCGCCGGAAGTTCGGCAATTCGGTCACCGGCGGCTACGTCTATCGCGGTGACAAGCGCTCGTCATTCTACGGCGTTTACATCTGCGGCGACTACACGTCGCATCGCATCTGGGGTGTGACCCAGGAAGGACGCGTCTTAAAAAATGTGATGCAGATCGGGACCGCGCCGCAGGGCATTGCTTCGTTCACGGAAGACGAGCAGGGGAATCTCTACGTCGTCGGCTACGAAGGCATGATCTACCAACTCGACTTCAGCGACGCGGTGTTCGCGGCGGCGTCGGCTGGCTCGGCGACATCTGCCGCAGCAGCGCGGGTGGACGGCAGTTTACCGGTCTGGGTGCGCCATGCGGTTCCCTTGCCTGAATCGATCTGGAGTGTGGAAGCCATCGACGCCAACGCCGACGGCAAGCTGGACCTGATCGCGATGGGCGAAAGGAGAGTCTTCGCGTTGCTGGCCCCCGATTGGAAGCCACAGGTGCTGGTCGATACGATTGACCCGAAGTTGCTCTACTGCGTGGCGCTGGACGCGGACCGCGATGGCGATTTGGACATCGCCGTCGGGCGCTATCAGGTGCCGTGGATCGAGTATCGTCGGGCGCGCGAGGCCGGGAAGACGGTGGAAGAACCCAAAGGCCCGGACTTCAGCATTGCGTGGATTGAGAACACCCGGCGCGTCGGCGATCCCTGGCCGTTGCACGTGATCGACCGCGAGTTTAATGGCATTCACGGGCTGTGGACGGGCGACGTGAATGGCGACGGAGCAAAAGACCTGGTGGCCGACAGCATCATGGGGCCGCTGTTTCCCAAGAGCCTTGGCTGGTTCCAAACGCCCGCGCGTGGAGAGTCCTCATTCAAACGCCACATCATCACCAACGGCGGCGCGGACGGACGTCCCCATTACCTGGATTTCGCGGATCTCAATGCCGATGGGCGCGGCGATCTTTTGGTCGGCGATTCGGGTGGCGGCACGTTCACTTGGTGGGAGCAGGGCGCGGTGGCCGAACAACCGTGGACCAAACACAACATTGCGAAAGAGAACGGCGCGACCAACATCAAGGCTGCGGACGTGAACGGCGACGGCAAGCCGGACGCGGTGGCGACCTGCGGTCACGGCCAAGGCGTCTTCTGGTTCGAAGGCCCGGAGTGGAAGAAACATGTCATCGACGCCGACCTGCGCGATCCCCATGCCTTGGCCGTGGGTGATTTTGATGGCGACGGCGATCTCGATGTGGCCGTCGCGTCGTTCGGCGCGAAGCTCGTTCGCTGGTATCAGAATGATGGCAAAGGTTTGTTCACCGCGCACGACATTGACACCGCGAATCAGCAGGAAGCGTATGACCTCAAGGCCGTTGATCTGGATGCGGACGGCCGGCTCGACTTGATTCTGGCCGGACGTGAAACGCGCAACGCCGTCTGGTATCGCAATCAAAAACCGAGGTGACCGGATGCGGGTGAGGTGCAGGCTCAGAAATAGCGTCGGAGAAATTTCTTCACCACTTCCGTACGCTCCGCGTCATAGAACGCCGCTCCGCCATGCGCTGCCCCGTGAACCACTTCCAGTTGCACCGGGGCTTTGACCTTCTGGTAAGCGCCGCAAAGCTCCAGTGATTGGTTGATGGGCATCTGCGGATCCTGATCGCCGTGCAGCAGGAGTAGCGGCGGGTCGTCGCGATCCACATGGAACACCGGACTGGCCAGCCGGGCGAGCGCCAGAACGTCATCGGGCTGTCCGCCCAGCAACAGTTCGAGCGCGGGCACCCGCACGCTCAGGCCGTGTGGGGTGGACTGCTTGAGAATGCTGGTGAGATTCGCGCCGCCATAGAAGCTGATGATGCCCTGCACGGCGGAACTCTGCGTGCGGTCGGTGCCAAGGTCGCCTTCCAACTCTGCATGGCCGTTCGACACACCCACCAATGCGGCGAGGTGCCCTCCCGCCGAATCGCCGGCGATAAGAATCTTCTTCGTCGGGAGCCGCCACTCGCTCCCATGCCCACGCAGGAAACGGATCGCCGCCTTGAGGTCGTGAATCTGCGCCGGAAATTTCGCCTGCGTGGAGAGCCGGTAATCCACGCTCGCCACCGCGTAGCCTGCCTCAACCAGTTTTCCCAGCGGCAAGTCCTTCCTGGAGCCGGAGCGCCACGCGCCGCCATGCACCCAGACGATCAGGGGCGCGCGGGCCTTCCCGCGAGGGAGATGCAGATCAAGCTTCAGCGCCAGTTCGCCCGCCCGCGCATATTCAATGTCCCGGAGGACTGTCACCCCGTTCGACTCGGCTGCGCTGCCGCTCGCGGCCCACAACAGCAACACCACGATCCATGAGCACAAAGTTCGGTTCATTTTTGGCAGGCCGCAGACTAGGGAACGCCGCAGCCACGACACAAGAATGTGTCTGAACCTGCCGGCTGGAAAGCCGGCAGGTCGCGAGACTTTCCAGTCTCATGTTGATGGAACCTTCAAGACGCGCGCGACGTTCGAGACAAAAGTTTTACCTCCCGCGCCGGGGAATGGTTTGAGTTCAGCTCCCGCGCCCTCCAGAGTCCCGGCACGTTCACAGACGAAACTTGAGCGGTCGTATGAGCAATTTTCAACCTCCTGAGGCATCTGATCGAGGGCCAGCCGGGCTGAATTTCGGCCGGGGACCATCCCGCCGGCTGGCGCTCCTGTTCCTTCTCGGCTTGTTCGCCAACCCGGCGATTTCAGAGACCAACCGATGGAGCCACTGGCCGCAATGGCGCGGACCGCTGGCTAATGGTGTCGCGCCGAACGCGAATCCACCCATCGAGTGGAGCGAGAAGAAGAACGTGCGCTGGAAGGTGGCGCTGCCGGGCCGGGGACATGCTTCGCCCATCGTCTTCGGTGACCGCGTCTATGTGACCGCGGCTGCGCCCATCGGCGAGGCGCAGAAGCCGGTCCATGACTCCGCGCCCGGCGTGCATGACAGCCTGCCGGTGACGCGCACAAATCAATATCTCGTGATGGCGTTGAGCCGGAGCGATGGGCGCGTGTTGTGGAAGAAAGTCGTGCGCGAGGAATGGCCGCACGAGGGCGGTCACGAGACGGGCAGCCCCGCCTCGAATTCACCAGTGACAGACGGCGAATTCCTCTACGCTTTCTTCGGCTCGCGCGGGCTTTACTGCCTCGATACGAACGGCGTGCTGAAGTGGCAGAAGGATCTCGGCCAGATGCAGACGCTCCACGCGCACGGCGAAGGCAGTTCGCCCGTGCTGCACGGCGACACGCTGATCGTGAACTGGGACCATGAAGGCAGTTCCTTCCTCTACGCCTTCGACAAGCGCACCGGCCGACAGCTCTGGAAAGTTTCGCGCGACGAAAAGACTTCGTGGTCCACGCCGCTGGTCGTCGAAGTGGATGGCAAGCCGCAGGTCATCATCAGTGCCACGAAACGCGTGCGCGGCTACGACCTCGCGACGGGCGCGCAACTTTGGGAATGCGCCGGGCTCACGGACAATGTCGTCTCCTCGCCGGTCTATTGGAACGGCCTCGTCATCGCGGGCAACAGCTACTATTCGCAGGCGATGGTGGCGATTCGCCTGGCTGGCGCAAAGGGCGACATTACGGCGACGACTAATCTGGTTTGGAAGATCAACCGGCTTACGCCCTACGTCTCCTCGCCGCTGCTCTACGACGACACGCTTTATCACATTCGTCACAATCAGAACATTCTCGTGCGGCTCGATCCAGCGACCGGCGAGTTTCGTGGCGAACCGCTCCGGCTCGACGGCATCCGCGACTTCATCTTCTCCTCGCCCGTCGGCGCGAGCGGACGCATCTACATCACCGCCCGCGACGGCACGACCGTGGTGCTGCGGCACGACAAGGAGAACGCCACGCTGGCCGTGAACCATCTGGAAGATTCGTTCAGCGCGAGCGCCGCGCTGGTGGATCGGGAGCTTTATTTGCGCGGGGAAAAATTCCTCTACTGCCTTGCGGAGAAGTAATCAGGCCTCGTTGTGCAATTTATATCCTCTGAGAATGCAAACTCGAAGCAGCAGTGTCGTGATCACTGCAAGCGGAAACAAGCCAAGTGCGAAGACCGAAATCACACTCCATATTGCGTAATTAAAACCGAGCGTCCACGGCTCTGTGAGCACACGCTCACCGCTGGTTAGGGCGGGAGAAAATCGGCTTATGACTGCAAGAGAGAAGCCGAATACAAAAGCGCCTAAGGGGAGCGACAACAGGCCGAGCACGACCGCAACACCTCGACGAACCCTGACGACCAATGCCGCGAGGATTGAGGAAGTGATGAGGCCAGAAACGATACTCGCAATGATTGTCGCAGGTGCATCCGCGCGAACGCTGAACAAATCAGCAAGGAAACCTGGAGCAACAGACCAAAGGATCCCACTGATCAACCCAAACATCGCGACTCGTCCGAGTGTTTTCATTCCGTCTCAATAATAGATAGGCTCACCAGTTCTTAAAAATCCGGTTCTGCTCGGGCGTGTACTTCTCGGTCGGATTGCGGCGGGACTGCTCGTACTGCTTCTGCTTCTCGTCGGATTTGGCCTTGGCGAGCATCTGCTGGAAGCTCGGGCCGGGCTGGTCTTTGTCGGACTTTTGCTTCTGCGCCTGCTGGGCCTGTTGCGCGGCGAGTTGGGCGCGCAGTTGAGCCAGCTTGCCTTGCACCTGCTCGGCACCTTGCTGCGCGGGCTGGTTGTCCGGCGCGATTTCCTGCGCCATCTGATACGCGGTCGCGGCGCGCTCCAAGTGTCCGACGGCCTGCTCGGTGGACTTCGCCTCGGCCTGCTCGGCGCGCTGCTGCTCGCGTTCGCCGAGGGCGTTCAGCAATTCCGGCAAGCCTTTTTCCAGCGCGTTGATCTTCGGTTGCAATCCCTGATTGTCGGGATTGAGCGCCTGCGCTTCCTGATAGTGCGCGAGCGCGGCCATCTTCTGCTCCGCGGCCTCGGCGGCGCGCTTCTCGGCGTTCTTCTCGCCCTGCTCGGCCAGCTTGTCGCCCTGCTTTTCAAGGAGCTTTTCTAAATCCTGTTTCGTCGCGGCCTGCTCCTGCTTCGCTTCCGGTTGCTCGGCTTTGAGATTCAATGACTCGTCAAACTTGTCCAGCGCCTGCTCCATCTTCGCAATGGCCTGCTCCGGCGCGCGCTCAGCCTCCTTATTGGCTTCCTGATGCAGCTTCTCGCCTTGCTGGGCCAGCAGCTTCGCCAGTTTCTCCTGCACGCGCGGCTCGCCTTCCTTGGCGTCCTTGTTTTTCTCATCGAGAGATTTGGCCTGCGCAAAATCCGTGAGCGCGGCGGTCAACTGCTTCTCGGCCTCCTTCTGCTGCCAGGTGTTCGCGTTCTTGTTTTCGAGCGTGTTGTCGGCGCGCTTCTCCTCGTCGGTCGCCTTCTTGGTGTATTTCTCGGCCAGCGCTTCTTCGATCTTCTTCTGGTCCTGCTTAATCTCCTCGTCCTTGGGTGCGAGCGTCTGCGCGGTGCGCTGGTGATCCAGCGCGGCTTCGAGCTTTTCAATCGCCTTCTGGTTCGAGCGTTCCTTCTGCGTCTCCTGCACCAGCTTCTTGGCGAGTTGCGCGTGCAGTTTGGCGAGCTTCTGTTCCACCACGCTCAGGTTGTTCGCCACCACTTTATCCTTGGGCTGCGCGACGAGGGACACGCGATACGCTTCGCGGCTCTGCTCCCACTGCGCCAGTGCCTGCTCCGGCGCGGATGTCTCCATCGGCTCACCGAGGCGGAACGACACGTTCCCAATCTGCGTCCAGACCTGATCGCGCAATTTGTTCGGCAGCGGCTTCGCCGCCAGTTCCTGCCAAATCTTGTCTGCCGTCGCATAATCCTTCGCGGCGTAGGCGGCAACACCGGCATTGTAGGCCAGCCACGGGTCGGAAGGCTGTTGCGTCTGCAACTGCTTCAGCACTTCGCCAGCCTTGCCCGGCTGGTTCTGTTTCATCAGTTGCTTCGCCTCGCGCAAGTCAGCGAAAGCAGGAAGAGCGGCGAGCGCCAGCGCGGCGATGATTTGTGGCTTCATACGGTGGTTAGTTTCTGACCTTTTCTCCGTTCATTCACAAGCATTTCCCAGAGCAGCAAGACCACGCACAGACCCAACGGAATCTGGAAAAACTCCCGCAGGTCCTTCGACAGCCGGACTTCCGTGCCGCGTGCCAGCGGCGCGAGGCCGCGATCATTGATGTCCAGCAGGCCCGCGCCATTCTCGCCCAGTGCGGCGTAAAACCCGCGTCCCGCCGTGGCCACCTGCTGCAAGACGCGCTCGTTCAGGCGCGACACCACTTCCTGCCCGAACTCGTTCTTCGCGTACTTAACATCAAGCTGCGGGCGGTCGTTGTTGCGCGGCGGAGTTCGGTCCGCGATACGCGTCCCGGTCGTCGAGCCGACGCCCACGGTGAAAATCGAAACTCCCTTCGTCGCCACCTCGCGCGCGGCCACGATGGCGTCGCCCTGCAATTCCTCGCCGTCGCTGATCAACACGATGGCTTTGCCCGACTGCTGCTTTGGATCAAAGGACTGCACCGCCAGCTTGAGCGCGGCGGCGATGTCGCTGCCCGGCTTGGAAGTCGCGGTCGTGGTCAGGGCTTCGAGCGAGCGGACGACGGCTTGATGATCCTGGGTGATCGGAGTCATGAGAAACGCTTCGCCCGCGAACGCGATCAATCCAACGCGATCCCCCGAAGGCCGGTCAAGCAGACGCAGGATGGCGGACTTGGCGGCGGCGAGGCGGTTCGACGGACTGGCGTCCTCCGCCAACATGCTCTTGGAAATATCGAGCGCGATCATCAAGTCCACGCCGGGGCGCTCGACCTTGATTTCCCGATGGCCGAACAACGGTCGGGCCAGACTCACGAGCAACGCCGTCACCGCCAGCAGCCAGAGTGCGGTCTTGAATTTCCGTTTGCCGTAGTCCACCGAGCGCAGCAGTTGCTCCCGCAAGCGCGCCGCGATCACGCGGTCGAGCATGGCGCGCTTGCGCCGCGCGCCCCAGCGGACGAGCAGCACGCACACCGGCAACAGCACGGCGATGGCAAGGAGCCAATGGATGACGGCGAATTTCATGCGAGGGTGAAATGACGGATGACGAATGGCGAATGGCGAATGAATGCCCAAACCCGAAACGAATTCGACATTCGACATTCGACATTCGACATTTGCCTCATGGCAGCCGCCTCCACACGGTTTGGCGCAAGAGCAGTTCCAGCAGCAACAACACGAGCGCAGGCGCAGCAAACCACGTCATCAGTTCGCGATAGCTCTTCTGCTTGCCCTCGGTGAAACGCGCCTTCTCCAGCTTGTCGATCTGCTGATACACACTGCGCAGCCCCGCGAAGTCCGCGACCTGAAACGACTGCCCGCCGGTGAGTTTCGGCACCTGCACCATCTCGTTTTCACGATCCTGACGCAGCATCCCCATGTCCTTGAAGTCCACGACCTGAATCAGATGCACCTTGATTTCGAGCTTCGCCAGTTCCTTCGCCACATCCTTCGGCGGCGGGCCGGCATTCACCTGCTCGGCATCGCTGACTAGGATGATGACCTTGGTCTGATTCGTCGCGGGCAGGAGATG
>JAYVWQ010000486.1:0-8015 GCA_043785945.1 Akkermansia sp. | reverse complement strand
GTGTTCAGGACGTAATCAAGTTCGTTGCGGCGCATGATCAGGAGGTTGCCACCTCGTCATCGAGGGGCGGGGTGGAAAGGAACGGACGGAACTTTTTCTTATCGAGACACTTGTCGTAGGCCTCTTCCGGGGCGATGCGCTTCATGCGCAAATGCTCCATGATGGCGTCGTCGAGCGGCACGTTGCCGATCTTCTTGCCGACCTGAATCATGCCGGGCAATTGATGGGTCTTGCCTTCGCGCACAAGGTTCGCGATGGCGGTGGTGAAGACGAGGATTTCCAGCGCGGCCACGCGGCCCTTCTTGTCCACGCGTTTGAAAAGGTTCTGCGCGACCACGCCCTTGAGTGCTTCAGAAAGCGTCGCGCGCACCTTGTTCTGCTGATCCGCAGGAAAAACGTCGATGATGCGGTCCACCGTCTTGGCCGCGCTCTGCGTGTGGAGTGTACCGAAGACCAGATGCCCGGTGCTCGCGGCGGTGATGGCCAGCTCAATGGTTTCCAAGTCGCGCAACTCGCCGACCAGAACGATGTCCGGGTCTTCGCGCAACGCTCCGCGCAGCGCGGATGAAAACGACTTCGTGTGAATGCCGACCTCGCGATGATTCACCAGACAGCTCTTGCTCTCATGCACGAACTCAATCGGGTCTTCGATGGTGAGGATGTGGTCGCGGCGGTTCTTGTTCGCGTAATCGACCATTGCCGCCAGGGTCGTGGATTTGCCCGAACCAGTCGGGCCGGTCACGAGCACCAACCCCTTGTGCAGCATGGAAAATTTCTTCAGCACCGGCGGCAGCGGGGCGTCCAGCTTTTCAAAATCTTCAAAAGAAAGAACCTTGGAAGGAATCTGGCGGAACACGGCCGCGATGCCGTTTTTCTGGTTGAAAAAGTTGGCCCGGAAACGCGAGACACCGGGAATCTCGTAGCCGAAGTCCACATCGCCCGTCTCCTCGAAGTGTTTGATCTTATACTCCGGCGTGATCTCGTAGAGCATCGCCTTGAGCGAGTCGTTTTCCAGCGGCGGAAATTCCACGCGCTGCATCTCGCCGTTGATGCGCAGAATGGGCGGGTTGCCGGACGAGAGATGCACGTCCGACGCTTTCTGCTCGAACATCAAATTAAAAAAGGCATCAATCTTGGCCATAACGAGACTTACAGCGGCACGATGCGGGCGGAACTTAACACAGCCGTGGGCGGGCGGTCACAGATTGGGCGAAAGATGCTTTGATGAATGAATTAGCCGAGCAACTGAGAAGGGAGATAGCCGCGCGCGGCCCCCGGCCCTTCGCAGAATTCATGGCCCGAGCGCTCTACGATCCAGCCCACGGCTACTACTGCCGCATCGCCGGACAGACGGGCCGGGCCGGCGACTTCTACACCAGCGTGAGCGTCGGCTCGTTCTTCGGGGAACTGCTTGCGTTTCAGTTTGCGCGTTGGTTCGAGACGCTAAAAAACACCGGGGCAAAGTTCCAAATTGTCGAAGCCGGCGCGCATGACGGGCAACTGGGCCAAGATATTCTCAGCGCCCTGCGCGCGACCGAACCGGAGCTGTTCTCCTCGCTTGAATACTGGATCATCGACGCCTCCTTGCGGCGGCGGGAGAGCCAGCAACGCACCCTCACGGCCTTCACCAATGTGCGTTGGTTCGATGATTTCGACGCCCTGCCGAACCGCGTGCATGGCGTCATTTTCTCCAACGAACTGCTCGACGCCCTGCCCGTGCATCCCTTCGCCTGGAACGGCGCGCAACGGCGCTGGGATGAAAGAGGCGTGGCCTGCACGAGCACCGGTGCCGGTGAATTGTTCACCTGGACGCCCCTGCCCCACCCCACCATCCCCCCCCCTGCCCTGCCCGAAGCGTTGCTTGATGTTCTGCCGGACGGCTATCTCGTGGAGCTTTCCCCCGCCGCCACCCAGTGGTGGCGCCACTCAGCGACGGCGCTTGCGCACGGCAAACTCATGACCATCGACTACGGCGGCGCATGGGAGGAATTACTTTCTCCCGCGCGCACCACCGGCACGCTGCGGGCCTACTCGCGTCATCGTGTCAGTGCCGATGTGTTGAGTGATCCAGGCGGGCAGGACATCACCGCGCATGTGAACTTCACGGCCCTGCGCGAGGCGGGCGAAGAGGCGGGGCTGATTACGGAAATGTTCGCCACCCAAGGCCAGTTTCTCACCGGCATCGCCCGCGAACTGTGGACGCGGCGCGGCGCGGGTTCGCAAAATCAAGCGCGGCAATTCCAAACCCTCACCCACCCCGAACACCTGGGCCGACCTTTCCGCGTCCTCATCCAGTCGTCGGGGCTGGCAGGCCGGACGCCCTGATAGCGCAACGGCACCGTCCGTTCATTTCCAGCGATGGGGGGAGGTCATGGGGCGGAGGCCAGCGCAGAAATAAGGCGGTGGTTTGCCGACCGCTATGGCGCGGCGGGGATTATTTCCACTGAGCCAAACAAAAACGGGCGACTCCGTGCAGAGTCGCCCGTCGAGAAAATACGGAATCGCTTAAGCCGCCTTAGGCAGCGTGGCGAGGGGCTTCGCCTTGAGGGCGTCCTGCGCGACCTTGATGATGGCGGCAAACGCGGGCGCATCCTGCGCGGCGAGGTCGGAGAGCATCTTGCGGTCGATCTCACACTGGGCAGCCTTGAGACCTTCCATGAAACGGCTGTAGGTGAGACCCACTTCGCGGACGGCGGCATTGATGCGGATCTGCCAGAGGTAACGGAAGGTCCGCTTGCGCACCTTGCGGTCGCGGTAGGCATAGACCCGGCCGTGGTCCACGGCGTCCGAGGCGTAACGGTAAAGCTTGGAGCGCTTCAGGCGAAAGCCCTTGGCGGCGACGATCATTCTGTTCCGGCGCTTGCGGGAAGCTGGGGCGTTTGTTACTCGCATAAAATTTTAACTCGTGAAAGTGGGCTTTGAGTCTCAGTCCTCTTAGCGGGTGAAGGGGAGATTCTGCGTGATGCGATAGACATCCGTCTTGTCGGTGACGACGGTGCCGCCCAGGCCACGACGACGTTTCGAATTCTTGGTCTGGAGCAAATGGCGCTTGCCCGCGCGCGAGCGCATGACTTTACCGGTGGCGGTGATTTTGAACCGCTTGGCCACGGCTTTTCTGGTTTTAATTCCCTTCGGGCGACGCATAAATAATTCAACTTTCTTTCAAAAAGAGCGCGCACTGTAGGAATCGGAGAGTGGGGGTGCAAGTGATTATTTTCCTTTTCGCTCCGGGCGGGCACCTCTGTCGCGCACCTCAACCTCCACTCTGAAACTTCACCGGCACCGGGGCTACGGCTCCAGCCGCACGCGATAAAAGCGGCTGACCGCATTCGTCGCCGCTGCGTCCACCACCGGCGACTGCGGGCTGGTTAGCAGAATGTTGGTCACGTTGGTCCAGCCGGTCAGGTTGACGGAAAATTCCACCGTGTAGTTCCGGTTGGTGCGCCCGTTCAGAGTGAATTCAAACGCGCCGGCCACGCGCCGCAGCGGCGCGGTCAGGAACGGGGCCACGCTCACCTGCAATTGCGCCACCGCACTGAAAGCGGCCCCGCCGAGGTTGGTCACGATCACGGAGTAGCCGCCCTCGTCGCTCGCCTGCGCGGCGGGAATGATGAAGCTCGCCGCGTTCGCGCCGGGCAGGTTCAGCCCGTCCTTCTGCCACTGATAGGACAGCGGCTCGGTGCCGGTCGCGGACACGGTGAAGGTGGCCGACGCATTTTCCAGCACGGTCAGGCCGGTCGGATCGCTGGTGATGCTGGGCGGAATGATGACGGTGAGCACGGCCACTGCGCTGGTGATCGCACCTGCGTTGTTCGTGATGACCACGGTGTAATTCCCCGCGCCCGCCGGCTGGATATTTGGCAGGTTGAGCGAGGTGTTTTCCTGGTCGGGCAAATCCACTCCGTTCAAGCGCCATTGATAATGGAGCGGTCCCGTCCCGGCGGCGGTGATGGTGAACTGCACCGCGTTCCCCATGATGACGGTCTGGCTCGCGGGCGGCACGCTGATGGTCGGGGGCAAGAGCACGGTGAGCGTCGCGCCCTAGCTGGTGATGATGTCGGCGGCATTGCTCACGAGGACGCGGTAGGTGCCCGCGTCGGCGGGTTGCGCGTTGACGACATTCAACGTGTCAGCGTTTGCGCCGGGCAGATTCGTCCCCGCGTGCTGCCACTGGAAAGCCAGCGGCACGGAACCGTTGACTACCACGGTGAAGATGGCGGTGTTCCCGGCGATGACCGTCTGGTTGGTCGGCGGAGTGGCAATGGTCGGAGCCACGAGCGCGCTCGCGGTGTTAGTGCGGCCCGCCGTGGGTGGCTCGGCTTTCCAGTTCAAGGCTTCATCGCCGTAGAGCGAATCAGCGAGGCGCTGCAACGACGCGCCGCCACCATCCGCCGCCGTGGGCCAGGGAGCGGCGTCGGCATAGACCACGCGATCCACCAGCAGCGTAGGCACGAAACCCGCGTCGGGGTGCGGCGCCTCTTGCGGCGCATCCGGCCGCGACAGTTCCAGCACATCCGAGGCATTGCCGAGCCGGCCTTGATACGGTCCGCCGAAAGTGGCGCTGCCGTACTTGGCTTGGAACGCGGCCAGCGCGGGCGCGTTGGTCGCCGGATCAAACGACACGAGCACGAGGTAGCCATGGGCCGCGATGGTGTGGTTCGAGGAGAAGTGGAACGTGATGCCGCCGCCAAGCTGCCACGCATTGGTCGGATGAGCCGGATCAAAGAGCGGCACCGCCGACGCCGTGACGTTGTGCAGTTCCACAAATTCCTCCTCCGCGATCTCCACCGCGTTCGTGCCGCTCACGGGGTGGTACATGATCTCGTTGATGATGACGGGGCCGACCTTGGGATAACTGTTGGTCAGTCCAGTGCCGGTGCGGAACTGTGCGAGCGTGGCCGGATTGTCTGCACCAAAAGTCCGCTGGGCCATCGCGGTAAAATCCACGCCAACGCTGGTGGCGAAGCGGCCGAAAGCGACGCCGTTCTCCGCCGCGCCAAAGCTCACGCCCACGCGATAGCCCGTGAGTTCCCCCGCCCCATCCGCCTCCGACAAATACACCGCGTCGCCGCGAGCGGCGTTGAGGGTGAAGTTCGTGCCCAAGCCCAGGCCGTCAGCGTTGAACTGGTTTTCGTAGAAAACCTGGAACGCGCCGGGGGCCAGCGTGGTGCCCGCCGCCACGCGGAATTTTTTCAGGTCGCGCTGCGAATTGCTGATCCACCAGCCCGCGAGGGGGAGGCTGTTCGTGCCGGTGTTCTGGACTTCAATCGCATCCTCCAGCGGCGGGTCGGTATGAGTCAGCACTTCGTTGATCACCAAGTTGGTCAGTGGGAGGAAATTGCTCGCCTCCGGCGTAGGCGTGGCGGGGAAACTCACGATGTTCGTGCCGCCATCGGGCAGACGGCCCTGCGAAACACCGGTGAATTGCGCGCCGAAGCTCACGCTGTCGAGGATGGAGAAATCCGCCGCGTAAATCCGCAGCGTCTCGCCGTCCGCGTCCAGATCGAAGTTCGCGTGGTTGCGTCCGGCGGACAAATGGCCGTCGGCGATCCACTGCACCCAGTCGTGTCCGCCGATAAAACTGAGCGCCGCGATGGGCGAATTGCTCAGGCCCACGAGCGACGGATCATCCGTGAGATACAGGCCGCCCAGGCTGACCGACAGCAAATCGAGGTTGTAAATTTCAAACCAGCCGTCGCCCGAGACCGGGTTCGCCATCCATTCATTCAGACGCAGGTTCGTCGTGGCCCCCAGCGCGGCGGGCGCGGCGTTTGTCACGCCGGGTGTGACCGACGCGAGCAATCTCCATTGTCCACCGCTCAAACCAATCGACTGATCCTGCACTTGAAAACCGTACTCAACGGAGTTCACGAGCTGCCCCGTGCCGTTGAAGAGATACGCGCCGCCGCTGCTGCCGGAGAGCGAGAAGCCGGTGTTCAAATTGCCCGCCGTGCTCGCGGCGCGACCGCCGTCGCACCAGACCGTGAGGTAGCCGCCCCCCGCGATGATGGTGCCGGGCGCGAAGGTGAACTTCACCTTGCCCGCATCGTCGCTCAGGCCCATGCCGCCCAAGGGGAAGTTCGTCGCACCAGGGTTGTAGAGTTCGAGGTAGTCCGAATAGCTGCCGAAGGGATCGACCACGACCGAGGCGTTGCGCGCCAGCACTTCGTTCAAGACGGGACCGGTGTAATTGAGCAGATAGTTTGGGCCCGCCGGACTGGCGCTGCCGGGGAAGGAAAAGAGGCTCGCGCTGCCATCGGGCAGGCGGCCCTGCGTCACGCCCTGCACCTGCGCGGCGTAGTTCACGCGCTGCCCTTCAGCGCCGGTGGCGTCATAGAAAATGATGGTGTTCGCGGTCGCCGGGAGTTTGAAGCCCAGGTGATCGGGACCGGGGTTTTCATCCGCAAACAACTGCACGAAGCCGCGCGGTCCCACGTAGGAGAGTGAGCGAATCTGAAAAAGCGCGCTGCTGGTGCCGAGATACGTGTTGAGCAGCGAAACGGGCGCGTTGCTCGCCGCATTGAACAGTTCGATCCAGTCGTCGAAGCCCGGCACGCTGTTGGCCAGAAACTCGTTGATGAAGAGATTGGTCGCGCTGGCCTGCATGGCAGCCACATTGACCGCGTTGGTCGTGGGCGTGGTCAGCGTCCACGCTCCGCCTACGCGGCCGATGGAGTAATCCGCCACTTGCGGCCCGAATGAAATGGCGTCCGCGCGGTTGAAGGAAGCGTCATAGAGGAACACATCATCGCCGTTGCGCCCAAGCGAGAAGCCGGTGTGGAGGCCGGGCGTCACGTTGGTCACCGCGTCGCACCAGACCACGAGATAACCGCCCGCGCCGATGGTCGTGCCGTTCGGGAAAACAAACTTCTGCACGAGGCCGTCGTCGGTCAGGCTCCAGCCCGTCAGGTTCACGTTGGTGCCGGTAGTGTTGCGCAGTTCGATCCAGTCGGGATACGTGCCGCCGTGATTCACCGCCGTGAGATTCTCCGCCATGACTTCATTCAACACGACGGTCGCGGCGGGCGGCGCGCTGTTGGACTGGCCCGGCGTGCCGTTCTGCGCCTGGCCCGCGCGCCAGTTCGAGATCGCGTTCGGGTCGCCGTTCGGGTCGAGGATTTCCAGCGAGTAACCGCCGCCGTCCGCCGCCACCGGCCAGCCGTTCTCGTCGTCGTAGCTCACCGCCAGCACGGTACGGCCCGTGCCGTCGAGCAGCGTGATGGTCTCGCCCCCATTGCCCAAGTTGCCGCCGAACCAGCCCGCCACCGCCACGCCCGGATAGCGCAGCTTGAAGGCGTTCGTGTTGAACGCGCTGCCCAGCACCAGCCGCTGCCCGGCCCCGAACGAGTAGCCGAACGGGAAGGTGAACGTGATCCCGTTAAAACTGTAGTCGCCCAGGTTCAGCGCCGTCGTGCCCACGTTCTGCAACTCGAGATACTCATACGCGTCGCCGCCGACGGGGTTGTACATGATTTCGGTAACGCGGATTTGCGGGATCAAATTGGCGAGGCTGAAAGTTGCCTCCACCAGCGGACTCCAATTCGTGCCGAAGACGGCGCGCGCCTTCACCACCGTCGAGCTGTTGAAGCCGAGTCCGGCACTGTAGGCACGGGCCACGGACGAGGTCGCGCCCGTGCCATAGACGCGCGGGTCCGCGCCGTTGGTCGTGAAGTAAATGGTGTTGGTGGCCCCCATCGTGAGGAGGAAATTCGCCGGGATGCGTCCGCCAAACTGGTTGAACGTCGGGGCCGTAACCGTCGGGAACAACCCCGCCGTCACGAGCTGCGGCAGAAAGGTGGCGGGCCGCAGCGGGAAGTAACTTGTGATCATCCGGTTCCACTCCGGTATCCAGTGATCGTTGCGCGTGTAGAGGAGGAACGGCCCGGTGGAACTGCTGCCCGCCACGCCCTGCACCACGTCCCGCTCGTAGTCTCCCCAGCGCGCGGACTCAGCAGTGATGGCCGTGGCCAGTGCATTGGCACGATTGTTCCAGCGCGGGATCAACTGGTTGGTGG